>JACQUX010000008.1 GCA_016210045.1 Deltaproteobacteria bacterium
CCGGCGTGCCGTTCGCCTCGCGTTACGGCGGTCGGCTCTCTGAGACCTCGCTCGGTCGAGCTTCACCCCCATCGCGCTCCCTCGCTCAGACTCGCCCGCCGGGCCCCTCCGTTTCCCCACCGGGACCCCTATTTGCAAATCCGCGTGGGGAGTGGTCTGGGGGATTGGAGGGGTGGGGGTGGGGACGTGGGACCCCGAGTGGGCGGCGGCGGCGAGGGAATGGTGAGGCTGGCCGGTTGTAACTGGCCGAAATGATTGATGGCGGGCTAGTGGCGGGCTGGGGGGCGCTTGGTACACGGCTTGCTTTGTAAGTGGCCGAGCGGGGGCGGGCAACATGGGTCCGCGGCCGCGCCGATATAGAGAGTAGGACCTGGGGAGGGTAAATATATGTCGATCACGGTGCAATGGAATGGGACGAACTATGCTACGGCGGTGGACAACGATACACCGGCCAACGGAATTAATGATGCCGATGATTTGACGATCGAAGCGGCCTTCAACGGGGACGCCCAGATTTTTTCCACCGCAGAGTTAGGCGATCTATTCGGGTTTTTGGGTACCACAATTACCGATGGGTCGCCGGTGGATGCCAAAGCGCTGATTGCGAAGGCCGCGTTCTTCAAAGTGATCGATGCAAAGAAACCGCCGACCGATATTCAGAAGGCGCTGGCGGAGCTGATTAAGCAAGTTCAGTTAATCGGGAAAGAGGTCCAGGCGTTGGAAAATCGGCAGACCGACTTGGAAAAAAAGATCGGCGATTTGGAGAAGAAGGCCGCCGACGGGAAGTTGGACCCCGCGGAAGAGAAGACGCTGGCGACGCTGAAGCGGACGTTGGAGCAGGTGAAGGAGGCGAAAAAGTTTGCCGAGGTGGAATTGAAGAAGTTGTTGGATGCGGCAAAAACCGCGTCGACTCAGGCACGGCAGCCAAATGGCGCATACAAGAAAATGTACCTACCGGCCAACAAAGCCGCATTTGAAGCAGCGCTGAACGATCTCGATGTTGCGATGAATCTTGCGACCGATATTCTGACCAAGAGCCAGGGGCATACCAGTCCCGCGCTCCCTCCCGGCAAGGCCGCTGCGGGTGCCGGGACGCCGTCGGGGGGGACAACTCCAGGGACACCGGGGCAGCCGAAGGCGGGGACGCAGCCGGGGGCACCGGGAGCGCCAGGAGCGCCGGGAACGCCAGGGACACCGAAGGCGGGGACTGGGCTGCCGGGGTTCGATCCGGCGGCGTTGCAGCAGTGGTGGAATGCACAAGACATCCAGCTCTCGGCGCAAGACGATATGCAGAAGATGCAGAATCAGTCGAACAAGATGATGATGCTGTTCTTCTTCCTGGCCCAGAAGGCGATGAGCGGCGATATCGGGGACATGTATCAATTTCTCCGACTGGTCGGGTACATCATCAGCAAAGACAAGGCGATGCAGAACGTCCAGTTGGCGAAGAAGTTGATCGAGTTGCAGGATCAATCGCGAAAGATCTCGGAAGAGATCGCCGGCACGAAGTCGTTCGATCCGAATAATCCGCAAGTCCAGGCCGATTACCAGGCGATGTTGGAGACGAAGAAGGGCGAGCAAGGGGTGATCGGGACGGAGCAGAAATTAATCTCCGGAATGTTGGAAGAGATGGCGCAGGTTTCGGAAATGATGACGAATATGACCAAGGCGTTGCTCGATGCGCGGGGGAGAGAACTCCAAGTGGTCTCCTCATGGCGTGTGTAACGGAAGCGCAATGGATTGGGACCCAACGCAGGGGTCAGGGAATGGCGAGCCGTTTCCTGGCCCCTGGTGCGTTTTCTTGGCATTCGGTTCGGGGACATGCTATGCTAATTTCCAGTAACTGTGCTGAGTTAGCGATGAGCGACTTGCCGAAACCGAAACGTCCGTGGGATGACACTGCGCCTGCGAAGTCCTATACGCCGGAGGAGGCGGAGGCGTATATGGCGCAGTTCTTTCAAGATCTGGAACGCGAATTTAAAGAAGTGCCGCCGACCGTGATGGAAGTTGGCGCGCAGCGGGTCCTCGATTTTTTGAAAGGCAATCTGTCGTGGGCGGAAATTTTCAATATTCCGCCACAAACGTTGCAGCGGCTCGCGGAGTTCGGTTTCCTGCAATACCGCACCGGTCGCTACGAAGACGCGGAGCGATTTTTCAAAGTGCTGACGATGCTCAATTGGAATAACGGCGCGTTTCATTCCATGTTGGGCGCGGTCTATCAGCGCCAAAAGCGGCACGCGGAGGCGATTGCGGAATATTCGCAGGCGATCGAACTCAATCCGGACGATGGCGTGAGTTGGACCAATCGCGGCGAACTCCAATTGGCGCATGGGTGGCTTAAACCTGCGCGTGCCGATCTGGAGCAGGCGTTGCGCTTGGCGGGTCATCAAGAAGAGCCGTGGGGAAAACGCGCGCAAGCGCTGCTGACGCGACTGCAACACGTGGAGGCCAAGCGGAGCGGAAGTGCAGTGAAGGGGGCGGGGAAAGGAAAGAAGTCGTAAGCTATGGCCATCGATCAAATTCGCCGTCCCGGCGTGGACACCATGGGATCACACCTCGATCACCCGCAAGTGGTCGAGGCGCTCAAATCCGGCAATATCCATGAAGTGATGAAGGTCTTGCCCGCCGGCGTGACGCGCGAGGACATTGAAGAATATCTGAAGCAGCGCGCATTGGTGCTGGATCAAGTCATTCTCCAAAGTACGCAAATCAAGGCCGACGACGCGACCGTGCCGGCGCCGACGCCGGCGATGATCGCGCCGATCCAGGCGCAGGCGGCACTCGGCGAAGAAGATCGACAATTGCTGCGCGCGGTGCTCGGCACCGGTCGCGGCGCGGAAGCGCTGACGGGCAAGGCCGATTCGGCGTTGCCGGAAGAGGGCGGAGCCACGGGAGACGGGGGCGATGCCACTGGGCAAGGCGCGCCGAATCAGGCGTTGGACGATGTGCTGGGGTACGGCGAGGACTTGCTCGGCAGAGTGGATGCCGATGCCAAGGAGTACGAAGCGTTCATCGCCAAGTTGGAAGATCAAATTTTTAACATGCAATTAGGGCAACAGTTGCAGGCGAGGCGGGAAGAATTGCGCGCAGACTTGCAGCGAATCATTGCGATGATGAAAGAAGGTCTGATCGAACCGGAGTTCGTGCTGATTGCGCTGTGCAAAGTGCGCAGTTCGGAGCAGGGACTGCTTTTTACCCAAACGGGCCAACGATTGATGCGGGTCAACGAAGAGCAGCAGGCGATTGCGAAAGAGATCGCGGGCACGAAGGATTACGGGACGATGGAAATCTCCAGACAACAAATGGCCGAGAAGTCGATGAGCATGCAGCAGCTCTCCGGCACGATGCAGCGGATCGCGCAGAATATCGATTCATTATTGGGAACGACGAAGGGGATGATCGACGAATACGCGAAGACCAAGATGGAATTGATTCGGCGTATTGCGGTCGGTGGAGCGTAATCGTGGCAACCGAAGAACATTTGGCGGCTGCGACGCGCGAGGCGCGACAGAGACTGACGCCGATCGTGGATCCGAATCCGGCGCGGCGGCGGCGGTTGGTTGATCTGTTGCAGCGTTTCCTCGACGACAAATTGAGCTTGGCGGAGTTGCGGGGCTTGAGCCGCGAACAGCTCTACAATTTGGCGGAGACGGGCTATGTCAAATTCAAACACGGACGGGTGACCGAGGCGGAGCGGATCTTCCAAGCGCTCATCGTGCTGGATCACCGCAATGCGTACTTCCATTCCGTGATGGGCGCGATCCATCAAAAACAGGCGCGGCCAGTGGAGGCGATCTTGGAATATTCGCGCGCGCTGCAGTTGAACGGCAAAGACACGTCGTCGTTAGTGAATCGCGGCGAGATTTATTTGCGTAATCGGAATTACCGACGGGCCGCGGAGGATTTTCGCGCCGTGATTTTGGTCGATCCGGCGGGCCGCAATTTATGGGCAAATCGCGCGCGCTCGCTGGTGATCGCGCTGAAGCGGCAGATCGAGAGTCAGCAAGCGGTGGCGCAGCGGCGTGTGTCGACACCGGTCGTGCGGCGTCCTCCAAATTGAGTCTCAGTGCGCAATGCCTAATTCCTTCAATTTCGAATAGAGCGTGGTGCGACCCACATGCAACGCGGTCGCGACGGCGGTCTTGTCGCCGCCATGCATCTGCATGACGTGCTCCACGTACGTGCGTTCTGCAGTGCGCACATACTCGCGCAAGCACGGGAGTTGATCGCCGTCTTGCCATGTGGTCTCGGGGAAATCGCGTTGCAGTCGCTGTTGATCGTGGACTTGCAGCGACGTGGATTGGGGGAGGCAGGCTTGATCGATAATTTCGTCGGGACTCAGGATGATCAAGCTGTGAATGACGTTTTCGAGTTCGCGCACATTGCCGGGCCAGTCGTATTCTTGGAGGCGGCGGAGGGCGTCGGCAGTGATGCGTTTCGGGCCGGTGGTCTTTCCGTACTTGTCGAGGAAGTGCGCGACGAGCAGCGGAATATCTTCACGGCGTTGTCGTAGCGCCGGGGCGTGGAGCTGGATGACCCGGAGGCGGTGGAAGAGATCCATCCGGAATTGGCCTTTGGCGACGAGGCGCTCCAAATTTTCGTTGGTGGCGGAGATGACGCGGAAGTCGACGCGGAGCGGGTGGCCGCCGCCAACGCGCACGACCTCTTTTTCCTGCAGCACCCGCAGGATCTTGGCTTGCAAATCGAGGCGCAGCGAACTGATTTCGTCGAGGAAAATATCGCCGCCGTTGGCGAGTTCGAATTTGCCTAACTTGCGCTGTGTGGCGCCGGTAAAGGCCCCGCGCTCGTGGCCGAACAGTTCGGATTCGATCAGACCCTCCGGGATCGCGGCGCAATTGACTGCGATAAATGGGCGTTTGTTGTCGTGCTCGAGGCTGTGGATATAGCGCGCGAGCAATTCCTTGCCGGTGCCGGATTCGCCTTCGATCAACACGTTGGCCTTGTGCCCTTTGAGCCGATCCGTTTGCGAGAGCATCGTTCGGAACGCGGTGCTGACGCCGATGAATTGGTGCGCTGCGGAGGCGGGATTGAGATCCGCGACGAGTGCGTCGTGGCGGTCGCGAATTCCTTTCACCGCGCGCAACTTTTCGATCAGCGCGATCAGTTCGTCGATGTCGAACGGTTTGGAGAGATAATCCGCCGCGCCGGCGCGGATCGATTGGACGATTTGTCTGGGGTCGCGTTCGCCGCTGACCATCACGACGTCGACCGAGTTGCTGTCTTTCTTGATGAGCTGCAGGCCTTCGAGGCCGTTTTCGGAACCGAGCGCGATGTCGAGCAGCACGAGGTCGATTGGTCGGGCACTTAACAGTTGCAAGCCTTGACTGAGTGACGTGGCGACATGGAGTTCACAGAGTCCGTCGAGCGAGGTGCGGACGGTTTCGAGGAACGCGGTGTCGTCGTCGATCCAGAGGATGTGGTAGGCCATGGGTGTTCTCCTGTGCGGTTTGAGTGGTCGCGACTTTTTCCTACGAGGAGAGACAGCAATTGGCATACCAACCTCCCGGGTTGGCTAACCAGCTAACATGGAGCGGTTTTTTCCGGCAAGCCTGTTTTTTACGTCCAAAGTTGTCCGAAAATCTGAACGCCACGTGTTCGGAATTGTGGACGAGGATGGCATTTTATTGGCTGATCTGAACGCGTCCCGCCAGACCCTGAGAGGTATAGGACACAGCCAATCCCGCGAGGGTCTTGTTGTCCGCGATCACGTCGTGCGGGATCAGCAGGTAGGTCCACGGTTTGCCACCATTATCGCCTTCATGCTTCGTGGCGTGGCTGCACCACTCCGCGGCCGCCTTCGCCTTGGCCAGCACCTCGCGGTCCTCCATCTCTGCGGCGCTCTTGGGCTCGCAGAGGAATTTCTCCGCCTTCGTCTCGACCACAAAGTCCGGCTCGTAGGAGGCGTCGCTCGCGTAGTGAATCTGGAAGTCCCCCTTGGCGGGCTTGAACCACTTCAGGACTTCCTTATCGTTCTCCAGAACGACCGCGAAGCGGCGCTCCGAATCCGAATCGAACTTCTGCACGCGATAGAGGCATTTCTTGAAGCCGCTGAAGAGCATCTTGCGGATGTCCTGCTTCTCGACGACGGGCGCGCGAAAGTCGCGCTCGGTCTCATCCGCCGGGGCCGAGTAGTTGTTCGGCCGGAGCGTGGTGAATCCCTTGCTCACGTGCGCCTCGTAGGCCGTGGCCTTCTCCTCGTAATGCTCCTGCATCTGCACGTGGATCAGATTCACCAGCCCCTGTTGGTGGTACTGAAGCACGTTGAGGACCTCGTTCCCGTCCTTCAGGTAGGAGCGCAGATGTGCCACGACCTGCCCAGCCAGTGTGTAGAGCAGTTCGGCCTGATCGTCGTAGGAAATGTCGTTGAAATCGATGAGCCCCCGTATCAGGTAGTCCTCGGGCTTCTCCTCGGGGGCGATGCCGGTTCCGCTCATCAGCCGGTGCTGCTCGCGCCGGTGCAGCTCCTGGATCAGGATCTCGTTGTCCACGGGCTGGTAGTTCACCCTCGAAAGGTCCATCTTGAACTCGCGGTAGCCCCGCGTTACGTCGCCCACGGGCTGGATCGTAATGCGGGGAATGTCGATGGACAGCTCGTTGCGGAGTTGGATGGTCTTGGCCACGACCATCTCCACGTCCACCTTCTCCGTCACGCCCTCGATCTCCCGCTGGACGGGCGTGATGAGCGTCTTGACCTTCTCGACGATCTGCTTCTGGATTTCGGGCTTGGTGAGGTCAGCCGAGCGCGGCAGGCGCTCGAACTCCCGTCGGATGACTTCGAGCGTCGCCTTCGCCGCTTCCTGCTCCTTGGGCGACTCGAAGAGGAACTTCTGCTGCTCGGCGGGCGCACCGGGTGCCCTTGGCATCAAGAGGGGCAGGCCCGCGACCCGGTTCAGGATTTCCGGCTCAGCCACGACCACGCGCGTCCGTTCGGTCGGGATGCCCACGATTTTCAGGCCGCCCCGGATGATGGATTCGGCGCTGTTGGCGTAGTCCACGATCTCCTGGAACTTGTCGTGCGAAACGATGGTCAGGCGATCCACCGCACCGACGCCGGTCCGCTTGCCGTAGGGCAGGCGCAAGCCCCGGCCGATGGACTGCTCCACGAGCGTCCTTGAATTCGCCGTCCGCAGCGGCACGATGGTGTAGAGGTTCGTGACGTCCCAGCCTTCCTTGAGCATGTTCACGTGGACCACGATCTCCGTGGGGTTGTCGGGCCTCTCCACGTGGATCAATTGCTCGACTGTTTCGTCGCGCTCTTCCCCCTTGAGGGCGGAGTGCACCGTGATGACCTTGCCCTTGTAGCGCCCCTCGAAGAAGGTGGCATCCTCGATCACCTTCACCAGGGCGTTGGCGTGGTCCGTGTCCTTGGCGATCACGAGCATGAAGGGCTTCACGATGGGCGTGCCGTTCTCGCGGGCGTAGACTTCCAGCTCGACCTTGGTGTTCTCGTGGATGCGGACGCCGTCCTCGAGCTTGAGCCGCTCCAGGCCTCCCTCGTCGTAGTTGCGGATGTCGAAGTTCTCGCGCGTGGCGACGGCGGGCTCCTTGACAAAGCCGTCCTCCATCGCGTTCGAGAGAGGGTAGCTGTAGATCACGTTCTTGAAGGGGTCCGCGCCGCCGCCGCGCTCGATCTGCGGCGTGGCCGTGAGCTCCAGGCCGAGAATGGGCTTGAGCTCCTGGATGGCCTACATGCCCGCCGACGCCCGGTAGCGGAGCGACTCGTCCATGAGGAGCACAAGGTCGTCCAGCTTCGAGA
>JACQUX010000009.1 GCA_016210045.1 Deltaproteobacteria bacterium
AAACAAAATATTTGTGTACAAAATTTTCTGTAGCCGCAACAATGGCTCTCGGTCAGTTGTAAAATTAGTTAACAAAAAAGGAGGGGTACAATGCAGATCAGAAACTATTACCTGGGGCTCGGTTTGGCGGCGGCGCTGCTCAGCGGGTGTGGAGCGGCGTCTACGGCAGGTACCGAGACCGCGAGCACGGCCAGCACGAGCAGTACCGACGCGGCGGCTGCGGCTGTTGCCTCGTTGTTCAGTTCCGGAGCGGGGGCCAATATCGCGAAGGCCGCGAGCGTTGAAAGCCAGTCCCAAGATTTGGGGGACACCTGCAATTTTGTTGCGGCTGATTTGGCGCCGAGCACGGCAGTGCAAGTAAGTCCGTATCGGGATCCGGGTGCGTTTGGTTCGGTAAACGCGCTGCTGAATGTCGACGCGGCACATTTCTGTACGCAGCCGGATGGAACGCCGAATGAGGGGGCGGGACCGGATGGTGAAGGGAAGCTCGCGGCCTTCGAAATTACCGGTCAAGTCACCGGGGATTGCAATGGCACGACGATCCTGATGCAAAGCGGGTCGGTCGGGGTGTGGCGGAATACCGACAGCTATGAGCCGCAAATTTGGGGACAGTTTAACTTCGATGTCGAGGGAGAATCGTTGACACTCGACTGCACGCTCTATCTCCAGGGCAATGGCCAAGTTGCGTATGCCGATTGCTCGGACCAAAACGGCAACACCGTGGTGCAAGATAGTTCCGAACAATGCCAATTCAACGACGAGTAGGCATTCCCACGCTACTCGGTCCGTGTGTTCACGGGGCGCCCCTCTGCCGGGCGCCCCGTTTTATTGCCTGAACCGATTTCAAGACGGGCGTTCCAGTGGCGTGTCTGTGGCGAGCGCGATCAGTTCGCGGAGGGCGTGGTTGGCGTCTTGGGTCGTGTGGGGCAGCAGTGCGGCGAGGAGTCTGCGGCCACGCTGGAACTCTGCGGCCGTGAGCGGCTCGGCAAACGTGGCGCCCCATTCGGTGTTGGTCAGTTCCTCACAAAGACGGGCCAACAAGGAGAAGTCGCCGCTGGGGTCGGGTCGCGGCGCGGCCCTGTCGATGTCGGTCGCGATGGCGCGGGCCCAGTCATAGGCGCCGATCTCGAGACACCAACGATAGTGGAGGAGCAGCGTGTCGGTCTCCGCCGGGCGATACGTGTGTTGGTGTGTGACCACTGTCGTATCCGCGATGCCCGGCAGGCAGTCTGCTGCCACTACGGTGGCGGCGACTGCGAGGACGGCACGGACTCGGAAGAGGAAGGGAAAATCGGTGCGGCGCTCCGGTTGTGTAGCGGCGATTTCTTGGAGGCGTTGGAGGGCGTGGGTCAGGAAGTCGTGCATGCGACTGTGGGGAAAGGTGCGCCGGATGGTTGTATCCGCCATGCCGGCGGGCAGGCGGCGCGTCCATTCCCGAGACCAGTCCCGCAACAGGGCGGCGTAAGCGAGGCTGGTGTCCAGGGACGCATGCGGTTCATAAGTGCGCGCGCCGAGGGCGTTGACGATCGACACGGTCTGTTCCGTCGCGAGATCGCGGCGACCGCGTTGCCAGGCCGTGGTGATATCCTTGCGTCCTGTCGGGTAGCCGACGGTTGCGAGTGCGGCATCGAACGGACGTTGCCATCCATCCTGAATGTGATCCCACGCCAGACCACGCAGTGCCGCCAACACGGGGGGCGAGATCGGAGGGAGTCGGTCGCCTCTGGACGCGGAGTGTGAGCCTTCGTGTGCGGCGGCGTCATCGGGTGGGGGGGCGTTCCGGGCCGGCACTGGACGGCCGTGCGGGGAATCCGCGAAGCGCAGCGCATGCGGGGTCGGAGGTTCGGAGTTCCGAAGTTCCGAGGTTCTTCCTTGGGATGGATCCGAGATATGCATGGCCAATGCCGCGTCGGTCCGAAGGCCGTGCGCCGCAACAGGCCAGCCGCGTGAGACGTAAATCCATCCGTTTGGCAACGGGACGGCGATAGTGCCGAGCGGCAAGCGGACGCGGCGGAGATCGGCGGTGGCTGGGAGATAGCGGGCGGCACGAGGCACGGGACGCAGGGGCATGGCGCATCTCTAGCCATTGATATGTCGCATAGTAAAGGATGTTTTTCTGAGGAACACGGAGCGATCCCGGAGAAAATCCAGCACGTTGGAATACGGTTAGCGCACTGCATCGTGACAATCCACGCAACTTTTTCTTTGAAGGCGTCGATATACACGGCACACGGAGGAATGACACCTATGGCACTGACACCCGGATTGGTTCGACGCAATATGAGCACGGTGCGAGAGGCGCTTCGTGGGTTGCCGGCGCCGCAGGCGCAACGGTTGGCGAAGCGGCTGCAACGTGCCGAACAGGGCCTGAATAGGGGGCCGCGCTGGTTTGATTTTTTGCGTCCGGGCGACGACTGGCATCTCGCGTATCTGCAGCGTGCGAATGCGCGTGTGCTTGGCGTGGCGCGCGCAACGCAACTCGAGACGCTCGAGATCGTCGGCGATACCGTGCAACGGCGCCGAGCTGCGGCACTGGATCATGCGGCGCGACGTTTCGCCCCGACGGCCGGCGATTACGATCCGCGGATGCAATCCGTCACCATCGACATCGGCGGGATCGAGGCCGGGGTCGCAGCGGCCGCGCGCGGCACATCGCCGCTCGCCCATGCAGTCAGTTTCGGGGCGCATTCGATCGACATTAATTTGGCAGGACTTCGGCTGAGTGCTCCGGTGCAGTTCACGTTTGCGCGCGGCGGTACCGGGTGCGACGGGTCGCAGGGCGTCGAGGCATTGGGGGCCGAACACGTTTTGGTGCGCATTGATGATAGACTAATCTCCCGACGACACGACGGGCGGCCGGGTCACTTGACGGTGACGTATGATCCCCTGCATCGGAGTGCGTCCTTCGTGGTCCAGGACCATGGGTCGACAAATGGGCCGCTGGTCGGTGCGACGCGGGTCACGCGGGGGACGAGTCAACAATTCGAGGCAGCGACGCTGCGTGGGGGGCAACGCGGTCTTGAACTGACGATCGGCGATTGGCCGGTGACTGTGGTCGTGGGGCAAGGCGCTGCGGCGGCAGGGCGAGGTCGTGCGGATGCGCCCGCCGAACCACCGCCCGATCGGGCGGCAGCGCGGATTCGTCGGTCGGTGGAATTACGTGAAGACGACCCGGTTGCCGTGGCGGAACGGCGTCGCGACGCATTGGGTGGTCTCGACGATCTCCGTGAGGCGCCGGATCCCGCAGCCGCGCCGTTAGTCCGCGCGCGGGGGGCTAGCCCCGCCGTGGTGGAGGAGGGCTCGCATCCCTTTGTTGCGCGGGGTAGCAAAGAGCGGCAGTTACGCGAAGCGCTCGGGGGGCTGTTCGGGCCTGAGTGCCGGGTGAAGGTCTCGGAGCGGGACAACGGCGATATTGCGGTCGAGGTGTTGCCGGCGGCGAGCGGCGAGGCCGGGCATCTACGCATCTCCCTCCCGGGTGATGTGGCGGTGGATGGCATGATTGAAGTCGTCGCGGCCGTGTCGCAACACATCCGCCCCTTTGGGACGTCGGCGCGCGCTAACGTAGATGTCGATTTCTTCCGACGCCGTCACTACGACAGCATGGTCGGCGTGTATCAGGGGGACATCCACGACGTGGAACTGGCCAGAATCCGCGGAAGCATCGCCTTTGCGGGCCCAAGCGGCGGGGGTTCGCTGACGAGCGCGTGGTTGCCGCAGGTCGATCGTGACGGAGTGATGGGTTCGTGGACGAGTGCCGACGTGCAGCGAGCCCGCAGCGCTCCCCCCGGCATTACATTCAACCTGCCGTGGCCGGACGCGGGGTATCTGTATCAGCACGAAGGTCGTTGGTATTACCATCGCAACGCTGCCGATGCGGCGCGGCTGCTCCTGAACGACGCGTGCGCGCGTGCATGTGCGGCGCTGCGTCGTTTTACGCGACTCAATCCGGACGTGACCGCGCGGGCAGAAGACATGTTCCATCATGGGAGGGTGCCGGGCGTGGTCTATTTCCCGCATCAGGATCGGGACGTCAGCGCCGAAAATCCGCTGAATCGCGTTGCGTCCGCGTTGCCGCCGAATGCGCGCATCCTTGATCCCGCGCACTTGTTGCCCTCCGTCGTGCCGCAGCGTCGGTGAGAGAGGAAACATCGGTCGACTCGGACCCTCATCCTCCGCCTCCGGCGGAACCTTCACCCCGTCGGGGTGAGGGGAAAATATGGAAGTCAGGTCTACTCAGGCAACTTTTTCCGTGCGGCGGTCGATATAGGGACGAGGGGTGCAGGTCAGTCGGCGGAACGTTTGCCGGAGGAGTGGATCGTATGGGCGTAGGACGCAATGGGGTCGGGAATGGATCGAATATCACGGCGCGTTTGGCGGCGGCGCGGGCGCGGTTGATGCGCACGCCGAACCCTCCACCGCAGGCCCAGGCGTTGGTGCAACGTGCTGAGCGAGTGGCCGCAAAACAAGTCGGCCCGCTTGGCCGGCTTATCGGCCGGGCACAGGATCATTATCGTACCGCTGCGGCGGGGTTGTTGGATCGATTCGACGCGTTGGTCCAGCCACGAGCGGAGCGGGCGCGAGTGGGACTGTTTCGAGAGCGGGCGGCCGATTTGGGTGCCGAACCGGTGGCGGGGCGGACGGCGCTGTTGCCGGGTGATGCACCGCCGAGCGCGGGACGACCAGCGGCCTCTGACCGCATGGCCGCATTGAAGCAACGTGTCACAGCGACTGGCCACGGTCTGATCATCGATCTCGATGGTTGGGAGGGGCGGGTCGAATTTGTTCTAGGGCGAAATTCCGATACCCTTGCTCCAATTAACAGTGGACGTGTGTCTCGGCAACATGCCCGGGTGACCTGGGTCCCGACGGCGCGTGAAGTGACGATCACGGATTTGGGATCATCGAACGGCGTGTATGTCGGAGGTCGTCGCATCACAGGGAGTCACTCATTGACTGTTCCGTCGGACCAGGATCGGGTGGAATTCAATTTGGCGGACGTGTCTGATTTCCGCGTAGTATTGCAATTGCCGCGAGGTGCGCAGGCCCGAACGGTGGCTTCTTTCCCGGCAGCGCGACCGCAGTCGGCAGCGGCAGTCGCGGCGATGCCGACGCTCAGCGCGGCGGAGGTACAGATGACAGTCGCGAATGCGGTGAGCGCGGGGCCGAATCGCCTGACTGTGACCGCGCGTGCCGGTGGGCGCTTCGATATCCGAATCATGCCGGATGCCGAGAGCGCGCCGCGACGGCGCGGGCAAATTCACGTCTTGTTGCCGACGACGGTGACCGTGCCGGAACTCAACGCCATTTTCGCCCGACTCGACTGGCCGGCTTTGTTTGCGGAAGGCGTTCCGAGTGTGCAGGTGGCGATCGACTGGGTCACTCCGGATATGTACCAGAACGTGCTCGGCGGGATGACGATTGGCGGCGATGCGGCGGGACGTGCCCGCATGGCACGTGAAGGGATGATTTCGATTATGTCGGGATCGGGAAAGACGGCCATTAAACAGTGGCGAGTCGATCAGCACGGCGTTGATGGGACGTTCACGGTTGCGGATCTGACGAATGCGCATGGCATGGTCCCGACGGTGAATTGCGTGGTCCCTTGGGAGAGCGGGCGTCGGGCAGCGGAGCAGGTGCAAATCCTGCAACGGCGCTTGGCGGCGCATTTAAGTGGATATGAAGAGGTCGAAGCGATGGAATTGTATGGGCGTCTGTTTGATTCTACATCACGACGTTGATCATAAAGGCAGTCATGTTCCAATCCGGACGCACGCGTGCTGCAAATCTTCACCGTAACGATGGACTGTCGTTTGCGCCGCAACATCTGAGGCGAGAACGGCTGCGGCAAAATCTGGTGCGGTTGCAAGAAGGACTCTTAGGTGATCCCGCGCGTGTGCTGGACGCATCCGATGCGATGGGCGTGGTGCGGGTCGTCGGGCAAATAGTTGCGGGAACGCGGGCGGGGCGAAAATTGGACGTCGGTTCGCTGCGGATCAGCGATGGCTCGGATCCGGTCGAGGTGGCGCGGGCGTTGGCGCGTGTGACCGGCAAGGCGTATGGCGGCTTCGCCGACGCGCTGAGCGAGATCCGGCATTTGGATATGCCCGGGCGCTTTGCGGAACTGGTCGGCGCGCCATTATCGGCCGTGCCCGCAGCGGAGGCGTTGTCGACTCCGTGTCCGGAACCGCTCCTGTTCCCCGATGCCCCGGAGTATGCCGCGCGGGCGCGTGGGTTGCGTATTCAAGGAATGGCTTGGGCATTGGCGGCCGGCTGGCCGTGGGGTGTAGGCGTCAGCGCTGCGGCGTTAGGCAGTCTCGCCGCAGTCGTGGCTGGATTGTTTGGCCCGCTTGCCGGAGGCGTGGCTGTGGTGAGCGGCGCCGCCACGTTGTGGGGCGGGACGATGGCAGTGGCCCACAGGGCACGCGCGCTGCATCCTGCCGAAGTGGCATTCTTAGAGCGGGCGGCGCAGGCGCCCGTTCCGTTTGACGCGTGGGCCGCGTTTTTTGCCCAATTCGCCGGGAACGTCGCAACGGCATCGACAGCGAGCGCCGAAAGCGCGGCGTCCGTGGTGGAACAGACCGTCGCGGAGTTGGCGAAGAGTCGCGGGCCATATCCCGACCGCGCGCCGGTATTTTCCACTCGTGCCGGGATGTGGCCCCATTTGGACGATTGTGCCGCGCTGGTCTCGTTGCTGAGTCGCAGCGCGCTGCCAGACGCCACGGTCTGGCGCCATCTCTCCGGCGCGGTTCCGCTGGCGATGTTGCAACGACTCAATTGGCAGCCGTATGTCTATCGCGTCGATCGCTTGGCGGCCGTGGCGCAGGCGCAAGCGGAAGGAAAGCGCGTCATCTTTGTGGTCACCCATCGCTCCCATTACGATACTCCGACGATCCTCGGGTTCCTGCGGATGTTTGCGCCGGCTATTGCCGCGAAGGATGACTTGTTGACCGCGCCGTGGATCGGGCTCTCCGCGTTGCGCCATCCGTGGCGGCCCACGCAGTGGCGGCATGACGGGGCGTTGGCCATTGGTGACTGCATTATCGTCGATCGCGATTCCCCACAGGCGCGCGCACATTTACGGGCGCAGGCGTTGCAACGCTTCGACGCCGACCGCAGCGTGCTCATCTTCGGTCCCGGCACCCGCGACCACACGCCGATCCCTGGATTTGAATATGGCCTCTCCCCGTTCACTGCCGGGATGGTCAATGTTGCGACGGCAACGCGGACGCGAGGAGAAGACGTGCTCTTCGTGCCGATTTACCTGGTGGGGCCGGGGAGTACGATGGGCACCGATGGCGGCCGATTTTTGAAGCATGGGATCCGTTTGAATCAGCGGATGATCATGGGGGTCGGGGAGCCGCTGGCATTTTCGGACCTCGAGGCCGCGTGGGATGTCGCGCAAGAGGGGATAGTCCGGACCGCGCAGCGGCAGAATGGGCGCGGTGGGGAGGCGTTAGCCCCGGAGCAACGGGAACGACTCCATGTGCGTTGGGTGACCGGCCGAATCTGGGCCGCGACCGCGCGCGAACTACTGCCATTACAACGGTTTGCGCACGGATGGGAGCCGCCGTTGGAGGAATAGCCGCAGTAGCCGCGCAGCACGAGTTGTCCCCTCTCCCTTTGGGGAGAGGGCTGGGTGAGGGGGAGCGCAACAAGGGAAATCAGGTCGATGCAGACCCTCACCCTCCGCCTAAGGCGGAACTCTCTCCCCCGTCGTGGAGAGGGGAAAATATGGAAATCAGGTCGATTCAGGCAACATTTTTGGCTTGCGGCCGATAACGGTTGTATTAAGGGGCGGTACTCTATGGCAGGTCCTCCGGAAAAGGCGCCGCCGGTGCGAACTCCGACGAAGCCCGCATGGGCCACGCGGCGTGCGAAGCCTCCTCCCAGTCCGTTGCGTGCACCACGACCGCCGCGGCGCGTAGTGCGACCGGCCGAAGATCTTTTCGTCGCTCCGCCTCCCGCGCAAACCTGGAATGCCCAAGCGTTCGCTGCGCTGGAGCGGGATCTGGCGCGTTTCGTTGCTTTGTCTCCCGCCGCGGTTCGGGCGTCTGTCGAGCGGTTGGGTGTGAGGATCTGGATGACCAGCGCAGGCGTGGCCGGCGGACGCCCGGCGCATGATGCGGCGTGGCCGTTTGCCGGTCTTCCTGGACTTGCGGGCCGTTCGTTGAGTTTCGATCCGGCTCGCTTGTTGGATCGGGAGCAATTTGCGGAGCTACTCCGGCAATATCCGTTCCTCGCAGGATTATCGCTCTATCCCGCGATGTTGCCGCTGCGCGCGGATGCGCATCCGTTGGCGGCAATCCTCCAACGCGCAGTGCGACCAGTGCTCGGTGGCGATCCGGTCGCAGTGGCTGGCGTAGGTGGCACATTACACGAAGTGCTTACGGCATTTGCGCAACTGCGCGAACGTCCGATCCGCGAATCTTCAACGGCCATCCGTGATCTCGATTTGGTAACGCGTCAGGCGGCGGAGTTGTTCGTTGCAGAGACGGGTTGGTTCCTGGCGCAGGCGCGGGCCGCACGCGCAACGGCGTCGCGAACGAATGAGGAATTAAGCGGGTGGCAAGACTTGTGGGTCGGCGTCGCGGACAATTTGCAGACGTGGTTGACGCGAACCGTCGGCGACGTGCGGCACGGCGCGCAGCTCGAGGGCGTGGTTGCAACACTCTACTATTTCGCCCGACAACACGGTTTCCAACGGAGCGCGGCGATATTGGGGCGGGCGTTGGTTGAGCGTGGAGTAGCGGGCGAGGCCGCGTATTTGGAACCGCTCGCATTGCTGGCGGCGATCCACGACGCTTTGCTTGCGGGGAATGTCGAAGCGGTCAGCGAGGCGGTGTGGGCCTATCAAGACGTCGAGCGACGGCTTGCGGAACGGATCGATGGTGGCGCCGAGGTGGTGCGCAGTCAACTGCGCCGTTTGCTGGAACGGCGTCGGCAAACGCCGGTCGAGGTGGGCACGCTCTTCCGTGATGGAACGGCCGCCATTGCCGCGCAAGGGCTCAGCGCCACAGTGCAAGCGGCGGAAGATTATCGTGCGGCGCACACGTTGGATCAACGTCTGGGACTCGCCGCTGGACGGGGCGAACTCCAGCCGCTGCCCGCTGTCCAATTTGCGCTGGCCGACCTCGAACTCGTGTTGCGCCATCCGCGGCCGTTGCAGCTGTTAGAATCCTATGTCGTATTGCGGGAGCGTCGTGCTGCGGCCACGGCCGCGTCGACTCCCGGGACCCCGGCCGCGTTGCCGGCAGGTCTCTCGTCTGGCAGTGACCTCTTTCATCGACGCTTCCAGCAGCTGCTGGCCAATTTGAAAGAATTTGTGGCCCCTGCGAAGCAAGCTGAGTCCCGTGCTGTGGATATCTATATGGATGCCGTCCGTACCGGGGCCTTAGCGCTCGCCCGCTCCGCACTCGGTCCGCTGGCCCGCCTCTTCGAAGCCCATGGCGATCAACTCGACGGCCGAATCGTTACAATCGCCGAACTCCTGACGCTGGCCGGCGACGACGAACTGCTGCGCGGCGCGGTGATGACCCTTCAAAACCTCCTCAAACCGATTCTCAAACCAGTTGCCGTTGCTTGACGTCCCGCGAAGCCCCGTGTTAGCGCGTCCGCCATTGATCGGGTGTCCCACCTTAATATAAGGAGCCACTATGACCATTCGTATCGCCATTAATGGGTTCGGGCGCATCGGGCGCTATGTGGTGCGGGCAGGGATCAACGATCCGGCGCTGGAATTCGTCGGGATCAACGACCTGTTCGACGTCTCGACGATGGCGCATCTGTTGAAATACGATTCGGTCTTCGGGCGCGCGACGGAGGCGGTCGAAGTGCGCGCTGGCGCATTGGTTGTGGGCGGTAAGACGATTCCGGTGACGCAGGAAAAAGACCCGACCAAGCTGCCGTGGAAAGAGCGCGGCGTGCACGTGGTCCTCGAATGTACCGGCAAGTTCACCGATCGCGCGGCGGCCGCGCTGCATCTCCAAGCCGGGGCGCGCAAGGTCTTCGTCTCGGCGCCGGCCAAGGAAGCGGACTTAACGGTCTGCTACGGCGTGAATCACGAGAGCTACGACGCTGGCAAACACGATGTCCTTTCCAACGCGTCCTGCACCACGAACTGCCTGGCGCCGGTGGCGAAGGTGTTGCACGAAAACTTCGGCATCGAGCACGGCTTAATGACGACGATCCACTCGTACACCAACGATCAGCGTCTGATGGACAGCCCGCACAAGGACTTGCGGCGCGCGCGCGCGGCGGCGTTGTCGCAGATCCCCACCACGACCGGGGCGGCGAAGGCCGTCGGCTTGGTGCTCCCGGCGTTAAAAGGGAAGCTGGATGGCATCGCGATCCGTGTGCCGACGCCGAATGTCTCGTGCCTCGATCTCACGGCGACGCTCGCCAAAAAGGCGACGGCCGTTGAAGTGAACGCCGCACTCAAGGCCGCGGCCGCCGGTCCGTTGGGGGGCGTGCTCCGCTATTGCGACGAGCCGCTGGTCTCGATCGACTTCCTCGACGATCCGCATTCGTCGATCGTCGACGCCGCATCGACCAATGCCATCGGCAACTTAGTGAAGGTCCTGGCTTGGTACGACAACGAGGCCGGTTTTTCGCGCCGCATGCTCGACGTCGTCCGCTACATCGGGACGCGGTTGTAATACGTGCGTACGTCAGGGGGGAGATATGGTCCAATCACTCCAAGAACTGAATGTTCATGAACGGCGCGTGTTCCTGCGGGTCGATTTCAATTGTCCGATCAAAGACGGCCGCGTGACTGACGACACGCGCATTCGCGCCGCGCTGCCGACTATCGAGTATTTGCGGGAACAAAAGGCGCGGCTGATTTTGGCCTCGCACCTCGGCCGTCCGAAGGGGAACGGATTCGAGGAAAAGTATTCGCTAGTGCCGGTGGGCGAACGGCTGGCGGAACTGTTGGGGGGCGTCGATATCGTATTACCCGAAGATTGTGTGGGCGATGGGGTGCGGAAGCTTTGCCACGAGCTGCACGTCGGACAAATTGTGTTGCTGGAAAATCTCCGCTTCCACGCGGAAGAGGAAGCTAACGACGACGGCTTCGCGCAAGAATTGGCGGCGCATGCCGAAGTGTATGTTAACGATGCGTTCGGGGCGGCGCATCGGGCGCACGCGTCGGTCGTGGGTGTGCCGAAACATCTGCCGGAACATGCGGCTGGATTGCTGATGCGGCGTGAAGTTGAAACGTTGGGTAAATTGTTGACCGCGCCGGCGCGTCCGTTCATCGCGGTGTTGGGCGGGGCGAAGATCGGCGATAAGCTCGACTTGATCGAAAATTTGCTCGGCAAGGTCGACGTGATCCTGATCGGCGGTGGCATGGCGTACACGTTCTTGAAGGCGCGTGGCATTGCGGTGGGCACGTCGTTGGTAGATGAATCGAAGGTCTACACGGCCAGCAAGTTGTTGGCGCGGGCCAGCGAAGTCGGCGTACGCATCGTGCTGCCGGTCGATCACGTGATGGCCGAATCGCCGCAATCCACGACGCCGCGGCCGAGCGGAGACGATGCGATTCCCGCCGGGCTGATGGGCCTGGATATCGGACCCGCGACCGTGGCGGCGTTTTGTAGTGCCTTAACGCGGGCCCGCACGATCTTTTGGAACGGTCCGCTCGGGTGCTTCGAACAGGCCCCGTTTGCCGCCGGCACCAAGGCCGTCGCGGATGCCGTCGCCGCCAGTCGAGGAACCACCGTCGTTGGCGGGGGGGACTCGATTGCGGCATTGCAACAGGCCGGAGTGGCTGATAAGGTGACGCACCTCTCTACGGGTGGGGGGGCGAGTATGGAATTTTTGGAAGGGAAACTGTTGCCAGGAGTGGAGGCCTTAGCATGACACGTCGGCGGCTGATCGTGGGGAATTGGAAGATGAACGGGACGGTGACCGAGTCATTGAAGATCGTGACGGCGCTGGAACATCAGTTCAAGACGCCGCCGGACGCCGATGTGGTCGTTGCCCCGCCGTTCACGGTCCTCTATTCGGTCGGGGTCGCGATCCAAGACCTGCCGTTTCAACTCGGGGCGCAAAATTGTCATTGGGAAGACAAAGGAGCGTTTACCGGCGAAGTGGCAGCGGCGTTTCTTTGCGATATCGGCTGTCGCTATGTGATCGTCGGGCACTCGGAGCGGCGGCAGTACTGCGGCGAGACGGACGAGATGGTCAACAAAAAGATCGCGACCGCGTTACGTCACGAATTACAACCGATCATTTGTGTCGGCGAGACTGCGGGCGAACGGGAAGCGAATCGAACTTGGGAAGTGTTGGATCGCCAACTGAAAGGGGCGTTGGTCGATTTGCACCATCGCGAAATGGAACAATGTGTCGTGGCCTACGAACCGGTCTGGGCGATCGGGTCGGGGACTCCGGCCACGCCGGAAATGGCGATTGAAGTGCATCATTATATACGGAACCAAATCGCAAAACGCTTCGATGCCCCGACTGCGGCCCAAGTGCGCATTATTTATGGCGGCAGTGTGAAGGGGAGCAATGTCGCGCAATTCTCTCGCCATCCGGAGATCGATGGCTGCTTGGTCGGCGGCGCGTCGCTCGAGGCGGTGGAATTCGCGGAAATCGTCCGCACGATGGAACGCGGGGTGCGATCGCGGGAAGAAGGGAACTAATATGGCTACGGCGTTATTGATTGTGCATGTGGTGCTATGTCTCGTGCTGTGCGGGGTGATCTTGTTGCAGCAAGGGAAAGGGGCGTCGATCGGAGCCGCGTTTGGGGGTGGCTCGCAAACGATCTTCGGCGGGCGGGGGCCTGCCACTTTTTTCCAAAAGATGACCACGGGCGTGGCGCTCTGTTTCTTGCTGACCGCGCTGGGGCTGGCGCGGGTCGCGCGCACCACGATGGAGGTCAACAACTCGGTGATCGAAACGGTCCCGGCCGCCGATGTCGCGCCGACGCCCGAAGCGTTCCCGGTGCCGGAGGCCGCGCCCAGCGAAGCGCCGACCGAGCCGACAACGCCCGCACAGCCGTAGCAATGTCCCTTCTCCCTTTGGGGAGAAGGACAGGATGAGAGCCCATGGCATTCTCCCCCTCACCCCGCCGTCCACCGAATGTGGACGGCTACCCTCTCCCCAAAGGGAGAGGGAGAATAAGGAAGGATGCGTAACTGGCCGCGGTGGTGGAATTGGTAGACACGCATGCTTGAGGGGCATGTGGGGCAACTCGTGGGAGTTCGAATCTCCCCCGCGGCACAACGATTTTCCGCGAGGTAAATCGTCCTCTATTTTCCATTTTCTATTCTTCTATTTTCTGCTGTTTCGTGCCGTTGCTGTGGGCGGAAAATCGGGAAAATAGAAAATGGAGAATAGAAAATAGAGGTTTTCAAAAGAAGCGAATAGTCAATCTCCGCCCTCCTGAATCATGCTAATACCATCTGCATGTCCCCCCGCGTGTTGAAATGGATTTGTTTGGTTGTGCTGGGCGTGTGGGTGGTGGCGTCGCCCGCGCATGCGACGGAGTCCATTCCGCGGACCGTGCTGGCGATCTACGACGATCGGCGCTTTCCCGACCACTTCTTCACTTCGATCCATCAACACGCCGAGGTCTGGCTGAATCACTTGGGCCTCATCGTGCGCTATCATCCGCTCAGCCGGCCGCTGCCGCGCGCCGCGGAGTTGGAGGATGTCCGTGGCATTCTGACCTGGTTTGCCGGGCGCGATGTCGTGGCGGACGGTGCCGCGTACTGCGCGTGGCTCGACGCCCAAGCGACGCGAGGACGCCGGATCGTGATCCTTGAAGAGCCGGGCGTGATGTTGCCGGGGACGCGGCGGATGTCGCCGGCGTGCGTGCAATTGTTGCATCGACTCGGCGCCGATTATGATGACGAATTTTCCGACAATCCATTTTTCTGGGACGTCGTGACCAAGGACTCCGCGATGGTGGAGTTCGAGCGGCGACTCGATCTGACGGAACCGCTGACGTACAACCGGTATCGTGCCGCGTCGGCGGCCACGACGAGTTATTTGACGGTGCGCCGTCGGGACTTGGCGGACAGCGACGCCGCGTTGGTCTTTACCAGTCCGGCCGGCGGCTTCGTACATGCCGGGTATGCGTTGTATGAAGACACAGAGCTAAAACGGATGCAGTGGCGACTCCATCCGGGTCGTTTTTTTGCGGCGGCTCTTGACCTACACGGATTACCACGCCCCGATGTGACGACCGTGAATGGGCGGCGGATCTTCTATAGCCATATCGACGGCGACGGCATCTTTAATGTCTCGCATCTCGACGGGCAATCGTACGCGGGCGAAGTGATCCTCCGCGAGATCGTTCGGCGCTTTGCCGACGTGCCGATCACGGCGTCGCTGATCACGGGTTATTTCACACTCGCGAATTATCAAGGGCCGCGGATTACGGCGTTGTATCACGAGCTGTTGGCGCTGCCGAATGTCGAAGTGGCGGCGCACGGTTTTGCCCATCCGAATCACTGGGGCAAACGGACGCTCGCGTTGCAAATCCCCGGCTATCAATTCGATGTGGCGACCGAGACGGTCGGATCCGTGGAACGGCTGCGGGAGTTGCTGCAGACGTTGCGGATCGACAAGCCGGTCCGACTCTATCAATGGACCGGCAATTGTCTTCCCGACGAGGCCACGCTGACTGCGGCCGCGAGCGCGATTCCGCTCACGCTCAATGGCGGCGATAGTCGGATCGACCGATGGCATCCGAGCACGGCGTATCTCTTTCCGATCGGGATCGAACGCGGCGGCGCGCGGCAGATTTACACCAGTATGCCGAACGAAAATGTCTTCACGAATCTCTGGTCGGGGCCGTATTACGGCTATCGCGATGTGTTGGAGACGTTCACTCGTACCGAAACGCCGATTCGCCTGAAGCCGCTGAATATCTACTACCATTACTATAGCGGCGAGCGGGAGTCGTCCGTCGCGGCGTTGCGCCAAGTCTACGATCAGGCGCTGCGCGAGGAAATCTTTCCGCTGTGGGCGAGCCAATACACGGCGCTGGCCAACGATTTTTACCGTGTGCGGATGGAACGCCAGGGCGACGGCTTTGTGCTTCACGACCTCGGCACGTTGCGCACCGTGCGTTTCGACGACGAGCCGCGCTCGGTGGATTTCACGCGTTCCCACGGAGTGCTCGGTTTTCGCCATGTCGCAGGATCGCTCTATGTGACGCTCGACGCCATCGCGGCGGCGCCGTTCATCGCGTTGACGCCGACGCAACCGACGCGCGCGTATCTGGAGCAGGCCAATCTGGAAATTCGGGACTGGCATGCGGATGCGGTACAGGTCCGGTTTGCCAAGCAGGGCTGGGGGCGCGGGATCGTGGTGCTGGCGGGGATGACACCGCAGCGCCGCTACCGAATACAGCGCGGCAGCAGCGAGCAGACGGTCGACGCGGATGCCACCGGGCGGCTGACGTTGCACTTCCCGGTGGCGACGTCTTTCCGGCGATCGGAAACGGTACACATCGATGCGACGCAGTAGGCTCACGTTATTGGGATTCTTCGGCGCGATCGTATTGGTCGCGACGGTGCTCTATCCACGCGCGTTTTTCCTCGGCTACATTTATGAGGGACGCGCGGAGCTGGAGCGCGCGGAACAGGCTTATTTACGCGGTTTGGCCGACCGGCCAACGGCGAAGCCGCTGCTGTTGCGGCTGATCAATTTGTACGAACGAATGGGACGCCCCGAGCAAGCGGCGCTGTTGTGGGAGCGTTTGGCGGCCCACCGTGCGACCGACTGGCGCATTGCGACGCAATACCTCGATTTCTTAGAACGGCAATCCGATCCGGAGGCCGTGTATCGCGCGCAAGTGCGCGTGGCGCGCAACTTTATGGCAATAAAGCGATTTCGTCGGGAACGCGTCGAGGCATTGCTCTACGACGCGTATCGCTATGCACGCTGGACGCAGCGACGCGACGAGGCCTACGCCTTGTTGGCGGACTTGGAACGGGTCGCGCGCGATCCGCAGCCGTATCGGGAAGCGCGCGAGGGAATGGATCGCGGCCGGCAGGACCGCGCGGCGGTGCGCGCGGCGTTGGAACGACAGGTCGTTGACACGCCGGATGACGTTGGGTCGCGTCTGGAACTCGTCAGCGTGTTGCGCGATGGCGCTGCGTTGGACGCGGCGCGACGGGTCCTCGACGAAGGCTTGCGTCGAGCGGTGGGCAGTGCGCCACTGTTGCGGGCAAGTGCCACGTTGGCCATAGCGCAGGGCGATTTATCGCGAGCGGTGACGGATCTCGAGCAATGGGTGCAGCAGTCCGGCGCGGGAATGGCGGAGCGCCGCGATGTGTGGCGCGAATTGGCGAGTCTCTATCGGCGGCAGGGAACGGCCGCGTCAGCGGAGGCGGTGTATCGCACGTTATTGGCACAGGACCCGCGCGATCAACCGGTGTGGCAGGATTGGATTGCGCTGTGGCTCGATGCGGCGCAGCCGCGCCGCGCAGTGGTGGCGCTGCAGGAGTATTTACAGCACTTTCCCGACGATCACGAACGGCAGCGGCTGTTAGTCGATCTGCTTCTCTATGAATTGCACGACGCCGCGCCGCTCCCTCTCTATTGGCGCTATGTAGCGACGCATCATGATCGGCGACGCGCGCTGGATGTGGCGCATCTGTTGATGAGCCGTCGCGCCGATACACGCGCCGCCGCGTGGTTGGCGCAAATCGCCGGACTGTGGCCGCGTTGGCCGGAAATAGTGGAGCTGCGGATCGAGGCGTTGCGGCGTGCCGGGCGCAATGCGGAGGCAGTGCGGATCGGGCGTGTTTTTTTGCAACAGGCGCCCGCGCATGGTGGTGTGCGGCGCGCCGTGGCGGCGTTGGCCGTGGAGCACGGAGATTTCTCGAGTGCGGTGCAGGATTATGTCGCACTCGCGCGATCGCATCGCGCCGACGCGGCGGTACAGCAAGAGGCGGCGGAACAATTGTTGGCGCTGGGAGAGCCGGAGACCGCGCGACAACTGTTAGTCGCCGCGACCGCGCAAGCGCCCGCGCACGCGGCGCTCTGGTTTTGGCGCAGCGAGGCGGAAGCGGCAGTGGCGCAGATGAAGGCCGCGCGCGCCAGCGCGGCGCAACTGTTGAGCGTCGCGGGCTCGGCCTTGCCGCGTGACCCGCTCGTCGCGCAACAGTGGTTGAAGGCGAAAGTCCGTTTGGCCGACGTCGGCGCGAAGCGACTCCCGCGCGCGTTGTGGGCGGATTACGAAGCCGCGTTGGTGCGATTTCCGCAGCATGCGGACTTGGTCATCGATGCGATCGATCTGTTGTTGGCCGATCGGCAATATGCGGCGGCGCGGCAACAGTTAGATGGTTTTGCGCAGCACTTTCCGTTGCTGCGCGCGCAGCGGGAGTGGTTGGAGACGCGTTGGTGGATTGCGACGGCGCAGTGGGACCGGGCCGTTCCTCGCTTAGAGGCGCTGTTGGCAAAGCCTAGCGCGATCCCGCTATTGCCGAGTGCGCGGAGCGCGTTGCAGCGCGATTTGGCGGAAGTCTACGGCCGCTCACGACGCTGGCGCCAGGCCGTGCCGTTGTGGGAGCAGGTGGGTGCTGCAACGGGCAACCGGCTCGGCGCGGCGGACGCGTTGTGGGCGTTGCATGCCGAACACGATGCGCGGCTGCGCGCGGTCTCGCACGTCACGCGCTATGGCAGCGACACGATCGTTGCGGAGGAGTTGGGGTATCGCCAGGAAATCGGCGCGCGATGGGCGATTGCGGCCGATGCGGAGCTCGGCCATTTGCAGAGTGACGGCGGGGCCTGGCGCACGGCCGGCATCGCGCGGATTCACGGCGTGACTGATATCGGCGCTATGTGGCGAGTCGGTGTGGGACTCGGAGGCGGAAGCAGCACCGCGCGCCAAGTCGTGACGCCGTCACTGATGCTGCGATTCGCGCCATCCGATCGGCTGCAACTGTCGCTGGCCGGAGAATATCACGGCTTGCGCATCGATCTGCCGTCCGCGGTGCAGGCCGGTACGGCGCAGGATCGCGGCGAATTGCAGTGGGAATATCGTCCGTGGCGTCGTGTGGTGTTGAGCGGGCGCTACGAATATCGGCATCTGCACGCGAACAGTGACGGCGCGGCGGCGGACGAGCACCATTTCGAGCCGGCCGTGGCGATGATCGTGACCGAGCGACCGCTATTCAGTGTCGGGTACCAATTCGGGCTGACGCAGGTGGAGGATCGCGGCAACTTCCTCGCGCAAGTCCCGTTGATTGCGCGGAGCCGCGCCCATTACCTGACGGCGCAGCTGGCGCATCGGCTCCGCAATCATGCGTTGCTGGAGGCGGGCATCTTTCTGGGAGAGGATCCGAGCCGTGGCCTGCATCTGTTGCAAGGCGAGCTCTTCGGGGTCCGCACGCGGGCCGAAGTGCCGCTCTCTTCCTGGCTTGATTTCGCATTTGGCTACCAGTATGGGCAGGAAACACGCACGCAGCTGGCCGGTCGCAGTCATGACGTGCAGGTCGGATTCTCCGGCCATTGGCAATGAGCGGATCATGACGACGACACCACACATTTTACTGATCGACGACGAGGTCGATTTTACCGAGCTCACGGCGGCGTTGCTCCGTTTTTACGACTTTACCGTGACGACACTCAACGATGCCGCCCACGCAATGGCCACGCTCGATCTGCAACCGGTGCAATTAGTGGTCACCGACCTGATGATGCCGCAGGTGGATGGAATGCAACTGATCCAACAGCTGCGGGAGCGGCCCACGACGGCGACCGTCCCGATTCTCACGTTGACGGCGAAGGTCTTGACCGACAGTGAACGGAAATTCTTACTGCAACACCGCGTCGTCGTGCTGACTAAGCCGTTCGAACCGCAACGCCTCGTCGACCAGATTCGCCAACTCCTATGCAGTGGTTAAAGGCGTACGCCGCGTGGTACGAAATCCCGCTCGCGTTCGGCCTGCTCGTCGCGCTGAATCAGCTGGTCTGGCCGGAGTGGCCCGGCTTTCTGGAGATTGACCCGCACCCGTATTGGTTGCCGATTCTGCTGTTTGGATTCCGTTACGGGATCACGGCGGGTGTCGTGAGCGGCAGTCTCGCCGCAGCGCTGTATCTGGGATCCGCGTGGCATTCCGTCGATCCGTATCGGCTGGAAGATTTCAGCTTCTATTTTTTGCCCGGCACGTTTGTGTTGCTCGGCGCGCTGATTGGTGTGGTCACGGCCCGCGATCGCGCGCGCATCGCGCAATTGCAGGCGGAGAATGCGCAGGCCGCAGCGGGATTGCAGCACGTGCAGGAAGAAGCACGCACGCTGGCCGACGTGAATCGCGGCTTGGAACAGCGCATTGTGTCGCGGATGTCGACGCTCGTTACGCTGTACGAAGGGGCGCGACGATTGGACGCGACATCGCTCGAAGCGCTCTATCCGGCGTTGCTCGATTTTATTGCGAAGACGCTCGAAGCCGACGTGGCGGCGCTGTATCTGCGCGACGGCGCGACCTGGCGTTTGCATACGTCGCACGGCTGGCGCTCCGAAGAACAACGGCCACGGAGTTACGCGTGGAACGAAGGGTTGGTGGGGCGCGCCGGGGCGTTCGGTCGCGTCGTCAGCGTGCGCGATGTGCTGAGCGACGAAGTCTTAGTGGGCGGCGCGTTGTCGTCCAGCGATGCGGTGATGGCAGGCCCGCTCTTTGCGGGCGAGGGCGGCGATCCGGTGGCGATCGTCGCGATCCAGCAATTGCCGTTGACCCAATTTCACAGCGCCGGGATCAATCTGTTCAGCTTCCTGCTCGGCTGGGGATCGCGCGCGATCGGGCGTGCGCAGTATGTCGAGGCATTGAAGGCCGGCGAAATCCTCGATCCGGAATTCCAACTCTATTCCGCCCGCTATTTCGCGGCGCGGGCCGAACAAGAATTCTTGCGTTCCCGCACGTATTATCTCCCGCTCGGCATCGTCTTGGTGCAAGTGGAAGGGTTGGATGGTCTCCGCGTCGCACAGCGTGATCGGTTGTTGCTGGCCTTGGCGCAACTGTTGAAAGGCTGCGTGCGCGATCTCGATATCGTCGCGCGCTACGGGGCCGCGGAGATCCCGTTTGCGATGTTATTAATAACGGCGACGGAACAACATGTGGCGCAGGCTTGCGCCCAATTCCGCGAACGCCTCACGAGTTTCCGTTTGCACGCGGTCGGCGAGGGATTTGATCGGATCAGGATCCGCGTCGGTGCGGCGAACTTCACGCCTGCGATGCACGAATTGGCGACGCTCCTGCAGGCGGCCCAACAACGTTTACTGCACAGTGACGACTATGCCGCCGCCGGATGAGTGGTTCCCGCAGCGTGCTGCGGGACTCCATTCCCCTCTCCCCCTTGGGGAGAGGGGTGGGTGAGGGGGAGGGGCACACGACATGGCATCGCTACGAATTGACTGGAAACCGCGCTGGCGTCCGTGGCTCGCCGTGGTGTTGGCGGGTCTCTGCGAGTGGCCGTTTCTCCAGGCCTTGGGAACCAACGGACGTTGGATCGAACAATTTCCCGGGTCTGCGCTGCTCTGGCATTTGGTGGCGGTCGGCGTCCTCTTTCTGTTCGCGGAACCACGAGGCCGAAGTTATTTCGCCCCGGAACGCCGTCACGCCCAGTGGGGCGCATTGAGCGTCGCGTTCCTGCCGCTGATCGGATGGGGTGTCGCGGTTGGGCTGACATGGTGGCGTCATGCCGTCGGCTCGGCGTCGCTGGACGACGCGCTCGATCCGATGGGCGCGTCGGATCTGCTCACGGCCGTGCCGGCGGCGCGCTCCGCACGTGAGCGGCGTCTGCAAGTGTTGGAAGGCCTCGACGTGCTCCCGTTCGCTGAAATCTTGGCGGGCACCGACGAGGCCTTGAAGCGCGGTGCGGTGCAGCGGCTGGCGGTGTTGCGGACGTCCGACGCGATTGCGTTGTTGCTGCATCATCGGCGCGATCCGAATCTCAGCATCCGTTTTGCGATCGCGGCGACGCTCGAACAAATCAAAAAAGACTTCGACGAGGCGCTGGACGCCGCGCGCCAGGAATTGCGCCGTGGGCCGTTCAAGGTCTCGGCGCGCATCCTGATGGCGAAGGTGTATTGGCAATATGTCACGTCGGGACTGCTCGACCCCGAGACCGCGCGCGCGTACACCCAGGAGGCGCGCGAACATCTGACGGCCGCGACGCGAACGCCGTATGCGAACGCCTCGGCCTATTGGTTGCTGGTGGAGTTGCATCGCCGTGCGCGCGATTGGTCCGCCGCATTGACAGTGCTCGAGCAATTGGCCGCGCAGCCGGAAATGGATTCGGTCGCCGTCCATCAGGCCCGCGCGGAATGTTTGTTTGCGGACGGCCAATATCACGCCGTGCCTGCGGCGATCGCGGCGATCCCGCAAGTGACCGCCGGCGAAGCGACGTGGCGGAGTTTGGGGCAATGGTGGGGGGTAAAAGGGGTGGCTGGCGACTAGTGACTGGTGACTCGTGGTCCGATCCCCAGCCACTAGCCACCAGCCACTAGCCACCAAGAATTTATGATCGATCTCATCACCATCCGCCGGGAAATTGAGGAGGGGAGCGAAGACGCGCGCTTTGGGGCGTGGCTCGGGCTGTATCGCGCCGAGGCCGAGCCTGTGCAAGCGGTATGGGAGCAGATCATCCATGGCGGCGATCCGATCTTGAAAGTCCTCTGTTGTCGGTTCCTCGCGCATATCGCGGAGCCGCGCGCCACGCAGACATTGCAGGATTTATTGCGCGACGCGAATCCGGTCGTGCATCGCGCGGCCGCGCAGGCCTTTGTCGAAAATCGCGATCCACAAAAAGACGCACAGCTACTGCCACTGCTGACGTTGAGTACGGGGCCGGCACTCGAATTCGCTATTGAGCAGTTGGCGAAGGGCGGACATCGGGAAAGTCTCGACTACCTCTTAGCCCTGTTGCCCCACGCCGAGGAGGCGTTGTTGCTCCACGTATTGCGCGCGTTGCGCCATTTCCCGGAGCCGCGCTTGTTGTTGGACTTGCGACCGTGGTTGGCCGATCCGCGCGCCGTGGTGCGGGTGCAAGCGCTGCTTGTCGCGGGTGCCGTCTATGCGGCCGGGAGCGGCGCGGCGCATGCACTGTTGCGTGCGGCAGTGCGTGATGCCGACGGTGCGGTCCGCCAAGCGGCGATTTGGAGTCTCTGCCAGCGACCTCGACGCCGCGACGTGCCGGTGCTGCTGGCGCGGCTCACCGCCGATACGTCCGCGCGGGTGCATGCCGAGTGTCTCCGCGGGCTGGCCCATTTCCCCAGTGTCACGGTCGTCGCAACCTTGGTCCGTGTCGCAGCCACAACGACCGCACATCATTTGGCATTAGGCGCGGAGGGGATCTTGTTGTCGTTGCCGCCGCGCCTCGTGGCTCGCGGCGTGGCCACGCTGTATGCGGCGCCCGAATCGGCGGTACGGAGCAAGGCCATACTGTTGGGGGCGCAAGTGGAACGACGATCCGCACGCTATTTGCGCCGCTTGACGAATGCGTTACAGCAGGCCGCGTCGGAGCGGGAGCAATTGTTGTACATCGAGGCGCTCGGTATGCTCGGAGCGCCGCGTGCGATTCCCGTGCTCGAACCGCTGCTGACGGCGAGCCCGTTGCTCGCGTATGCCGCGCTCGGCGCGATCCTGCAGTTGGTGCCCGCCGACGCGACGCCGCAACTCTTTCAGTATCTCGCGATCACGAGCGCGCGTCCGATTCTACAACAGCAAGTGCTCCGGGCGTGCGTGCGGCGCGTGGCGTCCGGCCGCATACAAGACATCGTCGTGACTCCGCTCCGCACGTTGTTGCACTCCCCGGCGATCAATCTCTGCTATTTGACCATCCAGATTCTTGCCCACATCGGCGATGCGACACTCGTGCCGGAAATCCTGGCCCGCTGCGCGTCCGAAGCCGATCCGGGCGTGCGCGCGCATTTGCTCGAAGCGGCGCATCCGCTCTTCACGCAGCATCCTGCCGCCGTGATTGCATGGGCGCGTTCGGCCCCCGTCGCGGACGATGTCGTCGTGGCCTGTCTGCAGGTCTATCAAACGTTGGACCCGACGGCCGTCGACGGGAATGCGTTGGCGGAGGCGATTTGCGCCGAACCGTGGGACGCCGGCTCCGTGGCGTTTGCGGCCTATGCAGTGCCGTTGTTGGTCGCGTTCGTCGGTTCAGGACGGATCGATATGGTCCGCCTGATGGAATGGCTGCTCGCAACGGACGTGCGCCGGGCCTGGTTGGCGCGTTTGGTGCTCGCGTTGCAGGAAACCCCGGTGCGGTTTGCGCTGCCGCTCGAGACCGTCGTGACGTGGATCGAGTCGCACCGCGATGCAACGCGTCGTGTCTTGATCGAAATGCTCAGCTTCAGCTCGCAAGCGGACGCCGTGGGTTGGCTGGCAACGCGCTTGGGAGACGAGACCTGGTCGCCGTGGCACGCCGATGTCGGCGCGGCGCTGCGCCGGATGCTCGCAAACGCGGCATAAGATATGATCGATGTCTGTCTGATCTTGGAAGGGACTTATCCGTATGTTGCGGGAGGCGTCGCGACGTGGGTGCATCAGCTCGTCTCGGCGATGCGTGATTTGCGCTTCGGCATCGTCTATATCGCGCCGCAATCCGATCCGACGCGCCGGGCGAAATACACCATTCCGCCGCACGTCCTGTTTTTGCGGGAAATTTATTTGCACGATTACGTCGTCGAGTCGACGCGGCGCCGCGATCCGACGGACGCCGATTTCGCGCAGTTGGCCGCGTGGTACGACGATCTCGCGCAGGCGCGCTACGATCGCTTTCCCGCGTTGGTCCGCAGTTTCCAAGGCGATGCGCGCTGCTTCGACCTGCCGACGCTCTTCGGCCATCGCGCGATCTGGGATCTGCTCTGCCGCTGGCACTTGCGCGTGGCTCCTAGCGTCTCGTTCCTCGATTTCTTCTGGACCTGGCGCGCCACCCATTTGCCGCTGGCGCAAGTCTCGATAGCTGCGATTCCGCCGGCACGCATTTATCACGCTGTCTCGACCGGCTATGCGGGATGGTTCGCCGCGATGGCCAAGCTGCAGCATCACGCGGCGATGTTGCTGACCGAGCACGGGATCTATAGTTACGAACGGCTGCTCGAAATTTCTCAGGCGAATTGGATTTACGAAGAGGCCCAGCCGCGCGTACGCGCCGCACGCCAACTTCCGTTTTTCAAGCAGTGGTGGGTCCAGCTGTTCCATGTGTTGAGCGGCGTCGCGTATGCGCAGGCCGATCAAATCTTTACGCTGTATGAAGGCAACAAGACGCAGCAAGTGCTGGGCGGCGCCGCACCGGAAAAGATCGCGATCATTCCCAACGGCATCGACCTGGATCGCTTGCTGCTCGTGACGCGGACGCGCAGCGCGAAACCGCAAATCGGCTTGGTGGGCCGCGTCGTCGCGATCAAAGACGTGAAGACTTATTTACAGGCCGCGCAGCGCGTCTGTGAAGCGATGCCCGCAGCGCACTTTTTTGTGATCGGCCCGGCCGACGAAGAGCCGGAATATGCGGAAGAATGTCGCCGTCTGGTCCGGCTCGCGCGCTTGGAGGATCACGTGACGTTCACTGGCCGCGTCGATCCGCTCGAGTATTATCGTTTCCTCGATCTCGTCGTGCTCACCAGCGTCTCGGAGGCGCAACCGTATGTGATCCTCGAAGCGAACGGCGTCGGGATTCCGGTCGTCGCGACCGACGTTGGCGCGTGCCGCGAGATGCTGGAGGGCCGCGGGCCGGACGATCGCGCGCTCGGCGTCAGCGGCCTGCTCACCGAACTCGCCAATCCAGACGCTACGGCCGCCGCGATCTTGCAATTGCTCCGCGACCGCGCGCTGTATGATCGCTGCGCCGAGGCCGGCCAAACCCGCGTCCGCCGCTACTACGACCAAACCGATCTGCTGAGCCGCTATCTGAATTGGTACGAGCGCTATCTGTGAGGGGGATAATTGACGTTGACTACGTATGCTCAATACGTATGATAATCGTATGGCAAAACCGATTACGCTGAGCTTCACCGAAGCGACGATTGCGCGGATGAATCAAATGCTCGCAAAAGGCGCGAAGAGCGCCTTCATCGAACAGGCGGTTGTCGAGAAGCTCGACCAATTGCAACGACACGCCGCACTCACGACCCTCCTCGACACGGTCAAGACCGTGCGCCGCCGCGCCCGAGGCGCCGCCGTTCGTTTGTTGCATCGCCAACGCCGCACACACTGACCATGGATTTGCCGCCACTTATCGTGTTGGATGCCTCTGTGGTTTTGACGCTGTTGTTGAACGAGCCGGCCGCTGCGGATGTCGCAGCGCTGTTGCACTTGTTCGTGCGCGGCCGGATCACTTGTCTGGTGCCAGCACTGCTCTCGTATGAAATCGCCAATGCACTACAACAAAAAAGCGTCAGCCGATCGGACGGTGTCATAGCGACCACGCTCTATGCGCAATGGATGGCCTTCAGAATCCCACAGCGAGATCCGCAGCCGCAGGAAACGGCCATGGCATTTCGCATCTTGGGTACGACCCGCCGGCAGACCTATTACGATGCCGTGTACCACGCGATGGCCATCGTCCAGCAGGGGACACTGCTCACGGCCGACCGCCGCTACGCCCGCGCAGCCTCCACCCACGGCCATCTCTTGACGCTCGACACCGTCCCGCCGCTGATCCGGCGATGGCAAAAGTGATGCGCTCAACTGGTGACCGCGCTTCACGCAACTTATTTTCTGTGCCGCCGATAATCGACCAATATGCGATTGAACCTGTCAACCAGTCCCCGCAGGTGGGGGAGTAAAAAGAGCGGAGCCCGCGATGCCATTGTTCAGTAAACGTGGATATCAACCGATGACCGTGCGGACGGCGCTGGAGACGCAACCACATGTCGGAAACGCGGCAGCGCGACGTGAGTGGCTGGGTGGTTTGGACCGAGCACAGGGGAGCAAAGGGCAGCGCATGGTCGCGCAGATCGTCAGCGAGGCCCGCGCGGAGGGGCTGCAATTGGCCCCGTTGCCGGCGCGATGGGCCGGACTCCGCCGATGGCAAGTGCAACGGTGCGATGCCGCGCGATTGTTCGAGATGGTGCTCCACACCACGGATCCATGGACGGGGGGCCTGGCACTCGATGAAGTCGTGCGACAATATCAGAACGGCGACAGGGTGGCGGTCTCGGCCGTAAAGTTGCTCTTAGAGGACAGCCCGTTCTCGTTCGCGCGTTCCGGGGCTGGGCAACAGTTGTTTGCCACGCTGGTTGCCGCAGCGGCGACGCAGCGCAACGCGGCGATGCAGGAACAACACCGTCGAAGCGACCCGGGTCCGGCCGAGTTGGATGAACTGGCGATCGCGACGGAACGCGCGTTGCTCACCGTAGTGCAGGATGGTTATCGGGACGTCCGTTCCGTTCCACTGTTGCAAGCGATCGCGCGCACCAATCCTCTTGTTATCGGCATGGTCTATTTCACATGCTTGATTCGCACCGCGGTGCGTTTCCCGACATTGCTCGACGCCGTCGGAACCATTGCGCAAGCGCGGTCGGACCTCGGCGTCATGCTGTTGGAGGCGTCGGAGTTTGCCCCAACGGTGCACAGCTTTCTGACCGATTTGCTGCACGGGCCAGCATCGGCTCTGGAAATTCCGGCATAATGTGGCTGTTCGTACGAGCAGTGGGGTGTACGAAGCTTTTTGAAAGATCATCTCTGCGAATGCATCGATGTTGCTTTCACGCCCTCAGCGGTTGCCGGCGCAATGCCTACCGCGTCTCCAGGACCTCAATACGGGCGGGATCGCGCAAGATGCGGGCGCATTGGTAGTCGAACGGCGCACTGTACAACGTGAGGATCTGCTCCGCGACCCAACGTGGATCGAGCATGCCGGTCACGTCGCGTCGGCTCTGCGCCCAAAACGGCGTCTGCATCCCTGAAGGGCCCGCGACCAACACCCTGCCGACGCGTTCGTCCAGCGCGACCGAGTTGGCCAACATCCCGAGGCCTGCTTTCGCTGCGGTATAGATCGGCTCCAAGCGACGCGGTGTCCATTGCGAGGTCGACGTGATCGCGATGAAGCCGGGCAAATCGACTTGCCGTTGTAAGAGGCGTTGCAGTAACAGAGCGGGTGCCAAGAGCCCGACCCGTTGCATGGTCGTCAACGCGACGTCGGACAACTCGCTGATACGGCCCTCTTGGTAAAACCCGGCGGCGTAGACGAGCAAATCAACGCGTGGCACGGCACGGAGCAATTGGTCGAGCCGCGTGCCGAGCGTGGGCTTCGCCAAGTCGAGCCGATAAAAGGTCGCAGCGGCCGTCCCAGGGTTCTGCCGCCCAGTGATCGTGACGTGATAATCCTTTGCCAATATATGCGCGAGCTCCAATCCCAATCCGGAACTCCCGCCGATGATCAACGCTTCCATAACATCTCCGTTTCAGACACGTTGTAACACGACGCCCTTGAAATAATCGGTCTCCGGGACGCCGAGGCGGACGGGATGATCGGGGGCAGCGCTGAACACGGCTTCGATGCGGTAGTCGCCACCGGCATCGGCGGCGGCGGCGCGGAGCATCTCCATGAATACCGCACGATCGACGTGGTAGGAACACGACGATGTGTAGAGCAACCCGCCCGGCGCCAACAGCCGCATCCCGCGCACGTTGATTTCCTTGTAGCCGCGCAGTGCGCCCGCGACAGCACGCGCGTCTTTCGCAAACGGCGGCGGATCGAGGATCACGCGATCGAATTGCGCGCGTTCGCGCACCAACGTGCGCAAAACTTCGAACGCGTCGTCCGCCAGCACGCAGGCCGCGGGCAGCTCCGCGCGTAGCTGCGCGACGGCGGCCGCGTCGGTCTCCACACACGTTACGGCTGCGGCCCCGCCGGCGAGCGCATAACGCGCGAACAAGCCGAGGTGCGCGAAGCAGTCGAGCACGCGCGTATCGGCGGCGTGCGCGCGCAGATGGCGCCGCAGTTCGCGCGCGTCGAGGAACGCGCCGGTCTTTTGGCCATGCAGCGGATCGACCGCGACCGCGATCCCGTCGCATTGGCAACGGACTGGCAATTCCGGCGCGCCGTGCAACACCCCCACTTGGGACCGCACGCCTTCATGCGCCAGTCGTGCCGTGTCGGAACGTTCCACGATCGCGTCGGTGGGAAAAAGCGCGCGCAGTGCGGCCAGGAACGGTTCGCGCAGACCATGTGCGCCGGCAGTGCCGAGTGCCACCACCAAGACCGGTGGATAACGATCGACGATGAAGCCGGGGAGGCCATCGCCTTCGGAAAAGACGACACGGCACGGTTCTTCCGCTAAGCCGTATTGCTCGCGCAACGCCCAAGCGGCCGTTATTGCGCGCCGGAAAAATGCGGCGTCGATCGCCTCATCGGAGCGGCGCGTCAGCAAACGAAACGCAATTTCCGAATGAGGATTCACATAGCCGCGACCGATCCAAGCGCCGCGCGCGTCGTGCAAATCCACCACATCGCCCGGTCGCAATCCTGCGGGCAGCACCAGTTCGCTGCGATACGCCCAACAGTGTCCGGCCATGATTCGGCTCGGTCGTCTTCCAGGCTTCAGACGCAACGTCAGCATCGACCGCATCTCCTCACGAAACACCGAACGACGGTTCATCCAGCGTGACCGGCCGTCGACGGGCCTCGGCTTCGAATTCCTGTGGTGGCGGTGTGATCGGTTGATGCATGAACGTAATGAACGTGAGCGCTTCGACGCGCTCGTAGAGGCGGATTGTGCCCCACAATAACGTAATGAAACTCGCGGCCGCAAAACCGAAGCCATAGGCCGGCAGTCCGACGGCCAGCGTGCCGAGCGCGAAGCCGCCGTTCAACACTGCGAACAGGCCGGTCAGCACCAACGCCTCGCGTTGCCAGTCGAAGTAGAAAAAAAACGTCAGGATGATCAAGATGCCCATTTGCAGAAAGGCGCCGAGCAGGCCGATCCGGAAGATCCCGAACTGCGCGGGATTGAGCTGAAAAAATTCGCTGATCTCGAGAAAGAACAGGATGATCACGCCGGTCACGAGTCCTTGAAACAGCGCGAAGCGTCGCAATTGCGTCGTGATCGTTTCGCGGACGTTGGTCTCGTGCGCTCGGATCGTCGTGAGCGGCGCACGTTGGCGGATGGCGTGGTAGTACGACCAATACACGCGTACGAAATTGGTTTCGATCTGCACTAAGAAAAATGCCATCGACGGCACGATCGTCAGGAAGGCCAAAAACATCGGGGTGTCGTACGCGAAACAGACGCGGAGATTGCCGCCGATCGCATTGCCGGCGTCAGAAAACCAGAAGCACCATTTGTCGACCCAAATGCCGACCGTGTACGCCACACCGATCAGCGCCAGCAACGGATGGGTCTTGAAATAGCGCAGGAAGAAAAATTCCGGGCCGCGCGGCAGTCCGAATTCGCGCGCAATGCGCACGCTCAGGATCAGCCAGGTCACACCTTGCCCTAAGGCGAAGCCGAGCAGGAAGCCGTCGAAGCCGCGTTGTGTGCCGAACCACACGGCCGCGCCGTAGCCAACCACGCCGCCACACAGAAACGCCGCGCCGATCCATTGAAAGCTGCGCGCGGCGGAGAGGAAGAGCATCGCGATCCAGGTCCCGCTGACGGACAGCAACAACATCAGCAGCGCCCACTTCGTGACCACGGAGAACGGCTGCGACGTGAGATAGGCCAGGCCGACAAGCGCTTGGAGCGGAAAGACGCAGCACAGCGCGCCCCCATACGCCGGGGTAAAGCGGTCGAGTTGGCGCGCGTAGTGTTGATCGGCCAAATAGCGCGTGACGATATATTGAAACGGAGCCACGCCGAGCATCGATGCCGTATACGCGTAGACGATCAGTCCGAGCAGCAGTTGGCCTTCTTCCAAACTGACGTAGTGACTGAATTGCCATTTGATCAGCGCCAACGTCGTAATGACGATCAACATCGGGCCGGTGGTGATGACGGCGGAATACAAGTACGCGCGGAGCCAGTCGGTGTACGACTCGCCGCTCAACAGACGCTGTAATCGAAACCCGATGCCGGCCATGCGTTTCCACTACTCGAGCGCGGCGATGCCTTGCAACAACGATTCGGTTTGGAGTGGGCTTTGCTTGCCCCTGCGCACTCCTTATCGGACGTAGCCTCCGCTCACAGTCAGACAGGTGCCGTTGACGTGGGCGGCTTCGGGGGAGAGCAAGAAGCGGATCGCCGGGAACACGTCGTCGAAATGCGACAGACGACCGGCGGGGAGTTGGGTCGCGTCGATCGTATCCACGGTGTTTTCTAGAAATCCAGGCGCAATTAAATTCACCGTCACGCCGTCGCGCGCGGCCAGCTGCGCGTAGGCCTTGGTCAGCGCCAAATTCCCACTGACCGCGATCCGGTACGCGACCGAACGCACGCCGTGGTAAATGCGTTCACAGCCGACGCAGCCGACGGTGATGATGCGGCCACGCTGGCGCGCCCGCATCCGCGGCAACAGGGTTTGACAGCAATGAAACGTGCCGCTGAGCGTCGTTTCCAACGCCGCACTCCACTCCGATGCAGTGAGCTCCGGCAATGCGGCAGTGTCGTACCGGCCGGCCATGAAGACACCGATGTCGATCGGGCCGACTGTTTGTTCGATCGCCGCCACGCCGGTCTCAACGGCGGCGGTGTCACGGACGTCGAACGGGAAAAACGCCGCGGAGCCGCCCTGCGCGCGGATTGTGGCGACGACGGCGTCGCCTGCGGCACTCGCGGTCCGGCCATGCACACAAACGCGCGCTCCCATTTGTGCGAGCGCCACGGCCACCGCCCGCCCCCAGCCGCGCGTCGAACCGGTCACTAACGCGACCCGTTCGCGCCACATCGCCTCGCTTGCCATCGCCATGGCGGCGGCGTATAGCACCGCTCCGCGCTCCGCGCAAACGCTATGGCTTACGCCGTTCTCGCCACGATCGACTTTTGTTACGGCCACCGCATCCTCGGTCACGACGGCCCGTGCCGCCACCTGCATGGGCACAACGCACGGGTCGAGATCGTCGTCAGCCGCGCGGCCCTCGATCCGCTCGGCATGGTCTGCGACTTTCGCACCGTCAAACAGGCGATGAAACAGTGGATCGACACCCACTTGGATCACCGCATGGTATTGGCCACCAACGATCCGCTCGTTCCGCTGCTGCAGCAACACCAAGAGCCGCTCTATCTGCTCGCCACGCCGCCCACGGCCGAGACGCTCGCATACGAACTCTTTACCCAAGCCCGCGCGCTGGGCTTAAGCGTCACCGAAGTGCGACTCTGGGAGACACCAAGTTCCTGCGCGATGTATCGGGCCGGGGCGGATTGACATGGACACGATCACGATCCGCGACATTATCGTCGATTGTCTGATCGGCGACCTCGATTGGGAACGCACCCAACATCAACCGATCCGCTGCGACATCACGCTGGCCACCGACCTGCGTCCGGCCGGCAGCAGCGACCGATTGGCCGACACCATCGACTACGCCGCCGTCGGCAAAACGGTCGCGTCCGTTATGCAAGCGTCGACGTATTACATGTTAGAAGCACTGGCCGAGGCCATTGCCCGCCATGTGCTGCGCGACTTTCCCGCCCACCACGTTACCGTGACGTTGCACAAACCAGCGCACTTCCCCCAGGCCCGCGAAGTGGGCGTAACAATCACACGGCCGTGACAGCATTGGTCGTCATCCGGAGCGGCGGGCGCAGCGGCTTCGCTCAGAATGACGAATCTTTCCTCGCACGCAACTTTTCCTGCGATTTGCCGATACTTTAGATAAGGGGAGTCCATTAGTCAGTACTCGGTGCACGGCTCATGACGACAAGTCGGCGAATTCCCGGCCAATTCGGAGCGGCACGCCCCATGGGCGTCGGAGGACGGCCACGTCCAACGCGCGGTTCCGGCCTCTGTCACGCGACTGAACCACCGCGACGGGGAGCCGACAGACCACCCGCCGACGCCATCCCAGCGGCGGGACACGTCGCCCGCACGTTTCGGATAGCTGCTGGGCCGTCGGCAGCCGCAAGGGCCGTCCGCACTAGAGTCAATCATGCGCTCGCGCTGAACCTCTTCTTCGCTGGCCACGTGAAGGGCGATGGTCCGACTGCCGCTGCGCGCTGCGCCATGCCGGGACACGTCGCGGCCATCCGTGCGTTAGGCATCAGCGATACGGAATCCGACCGGTTTGCTGCGTGGCTCGCGGATCGCGGTTGGGACCGGGACGGTCAGTGGCTTGGCCCCGAGGCCGCGTGGTTGCAACGGTACGGCGACACGCCGTTGCATCGCGCCGTCATCGCGGCGCCGGACCTCTTTACTGTACTGGAGGCGATCAGTGCACAGGAACCGGCTCTCGGCGCGGCGCTGGTGGATTATCTGTGGGACAGCAGCGACATCACACCGCCGCCAATCGCACTGCGCGGACGTTCGGGCCTCGTCCGTCGGCTCGCCAGTTTGGCCACCGCCTACGTCGAACGGCTGCGCACGACCCTCGGCCTTGACCCGGAGTTCCCGGCGATGATGGCAGATTTCTGGCGGGACATCGTCACCCCACCTAGTCTCGGGGCGGCTCAACGCGCGCTCATCTCCCCCGCGGCGCAATTTCGTGCCGCATTGGAGGATCTGGATACGCGTTTTGCTACGATCGCAATGCCTCTCGCGACGATCCGTGCCCTCGACGACACGCTGCATGCAACCCAAGCCGCGGCCGACCTCCAGACCCTTGCGACCACACTGGCTGCGGCCCCGTTGCCCGGCATGGATCGCCTCGCCGCACAGATCCGCGCCATTCACGAGCGCCGCTGGGCGGACGGCACGACGTTGGCACTCCCCGCGCTCCCGGGACTCGCCGCGACCGTTGTCGGGCTGTTATGGAAAGCCACGCTGACCGAATTTCCGCAGGAATGGCAACTGGGCGAGTTACTCACCGAACATTTGCGGACGATCACGCCGCCATTGCCGGAAGCCGGACTGACCGAAACGGAGCGCGCGCGGCAACTGGTGCCAACACTGCATGCCTTTACTGCGCGTGTCGCGCAGGCCCGCGACTTACTTGACCTCGCCATCATTGTGGCCGAGGCCCCGATCGACCGCCTTTCGCACACGCATAACACGACGCGGAACGACGCGAGCGATGCGCTGCGGCGCGCTGTTACCCGCCCAGATGCATCCGTTTTGCCGTACCTCGCTATCTTCGGTATTGCCGACCGCGCCGCCACCCTGCAGGCCCTGCAGCCGCGCCGCGAAGTCACTCCCGCAGAACAGCAGCGCGCTGCATTGCTCAAAAGTCTGGAACGGAGTCATTCTGAATTGTTGCAGCGGGTCGACACGCTGGGTGACGCCACCGGCCATATCGGTGCCCATCCAGTCGAGGCGATCCGCACGGTTGTTGCGGACTTGCTCGCCGGAGAATTAATCTCGCTGTTGGAAGTCCCACGCGACATCCGTGCCGCGATTGACGCCCACTTGCGCAACGTTATTTCCGTGGCTACGCAATTGCACACCACGACGATGCAACCCGAAGACGGCCGCAATCCGCTGACCCACGAATGGTTGCGCGACAATCTCCCCGCGCAATATCGACTCGCCAAGATGGCGCTGGACGGCTGGTTGGAACGTGGCACGTTGCCGCCCCCGCCGGTCCACCTTGCCAAACGCGCGCGCGAATTCGCCCGCGACCACTGGCAGTGGGCCGATTGGGCGAGCCAACCCTTCACGGCGATTGTCGATGCGCTGCGCAGTAGTTTCGAAGACGAGGCCTATATCCCGTGGGCCGAACAGTTCTGGCAAACAGCCGATCCGGCCGCCAAGCGACTGGCGCGTGAACTCTATTTCCATCGCCAACTCTATCGCGAAGTCGGCACGGCCGCAGCGTACCGGCTCTGGCGTTGGATCGGCGCTAACGGCTGTATCGGCGAATTCGGCGTGGTCCGCACCCCGCGACTAGGCCGCGAGCGCCGGCTCGTCGCGCGCGGCGACTTATTCAACGTCGCGCCGAGTGTCGACGGCGAGGTCGAGGCCCACACCCATCCGCAGTTTCTGCAATTCACCGATCGCGAGGGCAGACAAGGCATCGCCGGAGTGACCGTGGCGGTCAACGATGTCAATCTCACGCCGGCGCCGAGCACGCATCCCACGCTGCCATCGGAAGGGGATCTGGACTACATCCACGGCATCGGCCGGCTGCGCAACGCGCAGGCGCAAGAGAGCGGAAAAACCTGGAACGGCCGCGTCACGCATGCGCTGCTCCACGAACACGGCGGAACGCTGATCGTATACGACTCCACACAGCGCCGTTTCGACCTCTATTACGCCCGCAATCCGGCGAATCCCGGCGATGAAGAATGGACCCAACAATGGGATCGTTTGCAGGCCTGGGCACTCGATCCGGGCGGTCCGTTCCAATACCGCCGCCCGTTTACTGTAGCCCTCCACAGCATCCAGTTCGTGGACGTCGTAAACCGCCGCATCCCCGCTGGCACGGTGTAACAACCCTCTCACGGCTTCCTCCTCGACAAGGCGAAAAGGCTGTGCCAAGAAACGCGTATGTCCAAAGCGATCCGGTGGCGACAACGCTTTCAGAATTACGCGTCGGCCTTTCGCGTGTTGGCACGGACGGTCGCGCTCTCGCCCCGATCGGAGGCGGAACGCGGCGGCTTGATCCAGTTTTTCGAGACGACGTTCGAACTGGGGTGGAAACTGCTGAAAGACTACCTTGAAGCGCAAGGCGTGGTAGCAATAAGCCCGCGCGAAGCGATCAAACACGCCTATCAAATGACGCTGATTGCCAACGGCCAAGGCTGGCTGGAGGCCCTCGAAGACCGCAATCTCATCGCTCACACCTACGATGAAGCCACGTGCCTCAAATTGGAACGGCTGATCGCGGACAAATATTTTCCGCTGCTACAAGCGCTGCACGACACCTTCAACAGCAAGGCGGAGTAATGGTCGATATGCATTTCGGCTTACGCCCCGATGAAATTGCCCGGATCCGGCAGGCATGCGCCGCGTTGCCGGAGATTGCCGAAGTCATTGTGTTCGGTTCACGCGCCATCGGCACGTCCAAACCCGGATCGGACGTTGATCTTGCGCTGAAGGGACATCTCGACGAACGGACCGTAGCTCGTCTCTCGGCCGCGCTGAACGAAGAGTTACCGCTCCCGTACTTCTTCGATGTCGTCGACTACCACGCGATTACCAACACCGCGTTGCGGGAACATATCGATCAACATGGGCAGCGCATCTTCCCCGCCGACGCGCCGTAACACGAACGGCACCGCGCCTACGAAACCCATGTTCATGTCCGCCGATCATCAATGCGGTACGACGCCGGCAGCAAGTCGGCGAGCCGCAACGTGGCGGTTTGGCCGGTCAGATTGGCCATCGTGACTTCCAAATCGGGCGCGTACTCAAACAGCGCCTGACGGCACGTCCCGCACGGCGGCAGCGGGGCATTGAAGTCGCCGACCACCGCAATCCGCACGAACTGCCGATGCCCCTCGGAGAGGGCCTTCAGCAGTGCGACCCGTTCCGCACAACAATGGAAGATGATCGACGGACTTTCCACATTGCAGCCGGTCACCACCACTCCAGCTGCCGTTTGCAACGCCGCCCCCACCTTGACTCCAGAAAAGGTCGGCAGCGCATGATCCCGCGCCGCCACCGCCGCCACCAACAATGCATCCATTTTACCTCCAGTGGGGACAGGTACCTTCAAATATGCGCCAATGCTGCATCCGAAGGTACCTGTCCCCATTCAGATGCACTTAGTGGGCGGCGCGGATGCGTTGCCATAGGGTCCGCGTTTGGGCCTGTACTGCGCGCTCGACCGACGGAGCCGTGACCAACACATCGAGCCAGCGTCGCAATCCGACCGTGTCGCGCCAGGAAATGATTTCCGGCGCCGGCCGGCTGCGCCCGCGGTTGTGGTAATTCCCGAGCGGCAGGATGATCGAACCCACGAGGTACCCCTCCAGCCGATACAGCGAGGCCTCCGTGGTCCCACCGGCCATCAACGCACGTTGATACGCAAACCCTCCAGGCCCGGCCGCCAAACCGTCCGCGGCCGCGCGTAGCCACAAATCCATGCGCGGATCGAACGAGGAAAACTTATCGCCGACCCGCAACACCGGACCGCCACCGATCGCCACTTTGCCGCCCGGCGCCGAACTGGCCTCCAGCACTACGATCGGCACGCCGCGTGGCAGCCGTGTACTGCGCACCAGCGCCGCGGCGCCGACAAACCCGATCTCTTCGGCGCGCGTGAATACGCCGAGCACGCACGTTCGCGCACGGGCGTGCGCCCGCAACCAATCGAGCACTACGGCACAATTGGCGATATTATCAATCGCCCGCGCGCGGAGCTGGTCACCGACCCGCCGCACCGGCTTGATGTCGAGCATCCCGAACGTTCCCGCCGGTACGGCATGCGCCAGTCGCGCATGATACTGTTTCTTCGCCACATCGCCGACGCGCACCATGCGTCCGTGCACTACGCCGCCAGCGGCCGGAAAAAAGCAAATCCGCGCACGTTGCAGTTGCGCCACCTCGCCGCCGCACAATCCCCCACGCACGCGCACTACGGCGTCACGGCCGCGGATCGATTCGACCACCACGCCGGGATGATCCATATGCGCCGTCACCGCCAAGCGCACGCGACCGCGGGCACGATTTCTCACCAACAAGTTGCCGAATCGATCCGCATGCACCACCAGACCATGCGACAGCGCAAACTGTCGCACATATTCTGCCACATGGTCTTCATGCAGCGGCGCCGTCGGCAACTGCAAGACCTCTTGCATGGTCCGCCACAGTAGTTTCTGATTGAGTGTCATCGCATTTCCCGTATGGTGCGGGGCTATAATGCACTCGCATCGGGAGAACAACCATTTATGGCTTACATCCTCACGCTGAATTGCGGTTCCTCGTCGATCAAGACCAAACTCTTCGACATGCCGAGCGAACGGCTCATCGTCGAACTCAACGTCGGCGACGTCGGCCTGAAACGCGGCACCTGGGAATGGATCGCGAACGGCACGCGGCGCCGCGGTCACGCGCGCTTCGCGCTGTATGAAGACGGCCTCGATTTCATCCTCGACCGGATCCTGCACGACACGGATGCGCCTGTCACAGCGACCGCCGACATCGCCGCCGTCGCGCATCGTGTGGTCCACGGCGGTCCACAGTACTGCGATTCGACGCTGCTCACCAAGGCCGTGGTGCACGGCATCAAATCCAACACGAAGCTCGCGCCGCTCCACACGCCGCCGAACTTGAAAGGGATCCGCGCTGCGCAAACGGCTCTCCCGCATTGTCCGCATGTCGCAGTCTTCGACACCGGATTCCACCAAACGATCCCCGACTTCGCCGCGACGTACGCCATCCCGTACCACTTCGCGAAAAAACACGCGATCCGTCGCTACGGCTTCCACGGCATTTCGTATCGCTACGTGATCAGCGAAGCGGCGCGGATGCTGCGGCGTCCGCTCCGCGCGCTCAAGCTGATCGCGTGTCATCTCGGCAGCGGCTGCAGCGTCTGCGCGATCGGAGCGGGCCGAAGCATCGACACCTCGATGGGCTTTACTCCGGTAGAGGGCTTGATTATGCGCACCCGCTGCGGCGACCTCGATCCCGGCGTGCTGCTGCACTTACGCACCGCGCACGGCTACACCGCGGAGCAACTCAATCGACTGCTCAATCACCAATCGGGATTTTTCGGCATCTCCGGCGCCGCGACCATGCCGGAACTGATCCGCCGCATGCGCGCCGGTGAACCTCGCGCCAAGCTCGGCTTCGAAATGTTTTGCTATCGCGTGGAAAAATATATCGGCGCGTACACCACGACGCTCGGCGGCCTCGACGGCCTGATCTTCACCGCCGGGATCGGCGAAAACGAACCCGCGGTGCGCGCCGAGATCGTGAAATGGTGCCGTTGGTTAGGCGTCAAACTCGCACCCCGCAAGAACGAAGCGGCCCGTGCCGTCCAAAGCGCCATCCACGCCGCCACGTCCCGTGCCGCGGTCTTTGTCATTCCCACCAACGAAGGCCTAATGATGGCGCGTGATGCGTACCAGTTATTGGGCCGTCATTGAACCGTGTGCGTCGGATCGACAACCGTCAGGAATGGGAAGCGGCGGAAGTCCTGGTCGGCGGTGATGATGGTCGAAATGCCATTCTCGTAAAGCAATGCGGCAATATGGCAATCGTGAATGAAGTGTCCTTGTTTGTACCCCGCTTTTTCCAGCACAAATTTCAACGCTGCGGGATGATCCGGCCCTTCTTGCAGAATGGCGGCGCCCGCATGTTGAAAAATCTTACTGATACATTGAAATGCCTCGGACCACGAGGCCGGTGTGGCGTACACACGGGGATCGGTCGCGGTCCGAATGAATTCGTAGAAAATCTGCCACGAAACGGCAAAACGCTTTTCCCCGCGCAAGTAGGGATCTAGGGCGTTTTTGACCTTGCGATGCGGCACGGCGCGGGGATTGGTCAGATACAGCCAGGCATTGGCGTCGATGAAAGCGATCATCGCTCTTCATCCCACAGTGCGTACAGACGGGCACGATTCGCAATATCCCGCCGTTCCTTCCCGAGATGGAGCGAAGGAAGATGTAACGGCGTTGCTTTGGTCGGCGACATGTTGGAGAGTCCGGCCAGGATCAACGTCCGTAATGTTTCCCGCAACGTCTGGCGGCTCTTGCGGGCAGTTTCCCGGATGCGCTCCAGTAACGGCTGCTCAAGGATAATCGTCGTGCGCGCATTCATATGTTAAAAACATATAATCTCAGCATATATATGTCAAGTTTCGGATATCGGCCCAAGCACGGCATTGAGGTGCAATTCCTTCGCTTTTTTTAGGAAGCAACTTTTTTGCCGGACCGACGATAACTACGCATATGCGAGCGCAGCGCGGACAATTGCTGTATCTCCCCCATATCTTGGACATGCCGGGTCCGTCGCGACTTCCGGCGCGCATCGCCGTCGGTCAACGCCGCTCACTCGAAGTCAATACGCGGACCTTTCTGAATGCCGCGCGGCCCGACCCGAAACGGGGAACGGTGCAGCTCGCCATCCCGAGGGCCGTCGATCCGGCAGACCGATTCGCGTATCGGCTGGACGTCGGCACGGTGGAGACCGCGCAGGCCCATTTGGTCAAGAACGCACTCGTCGCCGCGAACGCCAGCGCACGCTATTTCCTCGTGGCGGATGTCGTGGAGGCGTGTTGCGCGAATGAGCTGCCTCCCGCAGCCGTTCTCCCCCTCCTCAGCGAGGCGGGGCAACTATGGAGCGCACAGGGTGTCAGTCGCATGCTCCCGCTCCCGGCAACGGGCGGCGAGTGGACTTTTGAAATGTATCGGGCGGCGATCGCACAACGGGAGCTCTCGATGGTGGAATTCCCCAACGGCCACCGTATCGCCGCAGTCCCGGCCGTGACGGTCTTGCAGGCCCAGGACGGGCGGCACGTCATTTTCGACGATCACGATCCCGCACGATTAACAATCGACGCTGGATACTCCGGCCCGCGCGGGATGGCGGCCCTCGCGGTCACCGTGTTGGACGACGCAATCATTCGCACCCACCATTACCAGTTCGGCTTCGAAGGCCCGTTGCAGGGCCCCGCGTTTCAAAGTCTGCGACGTCGCCTTGATGTCACGGCGCCCTCTATCGCCGCGTTGGCTCGCGCCGTGGCCGAACGCATTGTCACATCCGGACAATATGCCGATATCGGCACGCTCGATGACTTGCCAAATCCCGCCACGTCGGCGCCTCGACAAGGGCAGATCGCACGCGGCCCATTGCAGGTCCTTTGGGGACAGCCAGCGACCGACTATGGGACGCTCACGGTCCTACTCGGCAATCCCGATCCCGCGAACGGCACCCTGTTGATGCCGCTCCGCGACTCGTTATTCGAACTACTTTGGCAACCGGTGCTGGCGGGCAATTTGACGTGAATTGCTCAAAGCACGCAACTTTTCCGCAAACTATCCGATAACTGAGACACTATGGCCCGATTCGTAAACGGATTCAGCCGCATCATCCGAGTCCCTCAAGGGGGTTATACGGTTGGTCCGGCATGGCGGACGACGTTGTCGATTCCACTGAGGTCTTCCGAAGGCGGATCAACGCCCTCCTCTTCCAAGTTGATGTGGAGCAGTGGTCAGCCCGTCGGAGCGCGCCGCGTCCGCCCTCCCCACTCTGGCCAGACATTGGCCGGCCCTGATGACAAGGCAACAGTCGGCTCGCCCGTCGTCAGCGCAGCACCTCAGCTTGATAGCACGCCGAACGCGGCGCTGCAGGCCTATTTCGAATGGGCCGAAGCGATTCGCACTGGACCATTTGATCATCGACACACCGCCCTGGTCTCAAAACCGGACGCCCTCTGGATCTACACGCCATGGTTTGCTGGCGGATGTCCCGTGCCCGACGCCTTAGTCCCACCATCCGGCCATCTGCGCGCTGGATCGCTCATCATGGCCTGCCTCTACTGCATCGAACGCGTCGCAATTTTTTCACACCCGATGCCGTTGCGCTATGGAGCGCGTTGGGAACAGCGCATCCAACAAGACTTCGCGCGCGCACTGTTCGACACCACCGTGACACCGCCACTCGCAGAGCATGTGGCCGACTTCCAACGCGCCGTGGCCACAGCCCAAGCCGCAATGCCGCCAGGAACGCGGAATCGGCAGACGTCGGAAACGGAGATGCGGCTGGCGTTCGGCGCGATGCATTATTTCCTGCTCCCGGACGAAAAGGCCTATTTGGGGTCACTTGCGGAGGGCGAACGAGTCCAAGCCGCGTTCGAGCTGCTGAATTACAAAGTTCAACTCTGGGTCTCCGTCTTACACACTGAATTACCGGTCTATGAAGCCGCTCGCGCCACTATCGCCCCGATCGACGCGCGCCGCGAACTGGGCAGCGCCGCCGAACATACGGCTGAGCTGGTCGACAGCTGGCTGAGTGCACTGCCGCCGATCGAATCCGATTGGCAATTGCCGACGGGCGAGGAGGCGGATCATTACCTGCGCACTAGTTACATGAGCATCATCGCCGGATTGCCGCTAGCGCTCAACCGCCTCACGGCCGCCGTATTTTCCCAGGTCGGGACCGATGCCTATCTGAACGCGTTTCGCCGCCGCTTCAACGAAGGCCTGCGCGGTCGACAGCCCATCGAGAGCAACTTCATTTATCGACAACTGCGCCGCTGGGTCGCCGCAACGTTAGTGCGAGAAGGGCTCTATCACTTGATCTACACCGCGCGGCAACTCCCGCACGAAGCGGCGATGACCCTCCCCACCTCCGGACTCGAGATCTGGGACTCGACATTCAGCGACGCCGACCTCGATGCATTGCTCGCCCAACTCGCCACCGATCCGCTCGGCGCTCGTATGACCGTCGACGCCTGCTTCGGCGACCCCTACGCCGCCGGCAGTCCCACAGAAGAGCCACCGCAGTAGGCAACGTCAGCCCGCAAACATAATTATCCGACACAAAACGCCTCCCACAATGCCTGTAGGAGTGCTTGAGAAGCAATTTGGCGGGGTGAAAATGGCGGGGGCACTACGAGGCTGGGGGGAAAAATGACAAAAATATCAGGAAAAACAACGGGGCGGTTTTTTGTGTCGGAGAACGCTTAAATACACTCAATCAATTCAATAGCTTAGCAATGCGGTCTCGACGAGCCCCAGCTCGTCGCGCGTCTGAAACTCGCGATGCAGGGCGCCGTCCGGGGTTTGGGGACCCAAATAGAATTTCGGCCATTCCCATGCGGCAGCGCGGAGGCGTTCCGTGACCAAGGCCGCGGCCGTCGTTGGATCGTCGTTGATTTCCGGCAACGGTCGGTCGCGCAACGCCGCGCGCACCCGGTCGCGCAACTCCAACACGAGACTGAATCCGAGTTGCAAGCATTGCACCAGCGGCCGTTCTACGAGCAACCGCGCAGCCTGCGGCAATGCCCCTTCGCTGGCGCATTCCAGACCGAGATTCACATAGGCCCCCGCCTTTGCGACGGCTGCGGCCAGGGTTTCCGGCGTAATCGCGTGGCGATCCGCGACCAGCATGCGATTCGCGAGCCGCGCCAGTTCGACCAAGCAGGCATCGTGGAGCGCCGCGTCTTCGAGCGTCGCCAATGCCTCGTGCAACAGCCGCGGCCGCGCCGCTCCCGTAGCGGCGAGGGCCACTTGTCCGGAAACCGTCGCGTGTTCCCGCTCCGCAGCCGCCATCACTCGTTTCGGTAGTCGCTCAAATTGTTCCCGCGTCAACCGCCGATACACGCCGATCGCCTCTTGCCATTCTGGAAATCCGCACTCTTCCAGTCGGCGCGTGCGCGCCTGATACGCCAATTCCTCTTGTTCGGACGAGAGTAGGCCGCAGAGCGCGTCCAACAACGAATAGAACATCGCCAGATCGTGCCGCGCGCCACATTCCAGCAACGGCCGCAGCACCGGATCGAGGCGCTCGTCGGCGATCTGAAAAAAATAGGCCCCATCCAGCGTAAACGGCGACTCCTCGCGAGGCCAGGGGATGGCATCCGCCGGATCTTCGTCTCCGACGCGGCGATACACAACGAGCCAGCGTTTCAACAGCAGCCCGACCCAGTCTTGATCAAGAGCGGTAAAGAACTCGACCATTTTCGCTTCGCCGGCCGCGACCATCATGGCGAGCCACGCCGCCGTGACCGTGGGCATCCAGTCGTCGCGTTGCCAACATTCCACATCCAGACAAAATTGCGTCTGCTCCGGCGTCGCCGCCGCAAGCAATGCCACCCCTTCCGACTGCCCGACCGCGCGGATCGTGAGCCACAGATCTTGCGGCGGCATCGCGTGGACCAGCGCAGGCAGATCCAGGGCCAATTCGCACGCCAGCCAACGTTCGGCCGGCGGCAGGCGCAGCGTATAACGGAGCTGTTCCGCGGGACTCAGCCGATGGAACGCCCGCTGCGCCAACACCAAATCGCGTTGCCGTAGTTCCACCGGATCGAGGTCGATGATTTCGCTGTTCGCCATAGAACGCGGCTGTAGCAAAAACCCCATGCCGCGGCCAGGATTTCCATAAATGACGCCGCGAGGCTACCGCCCCCCTCTCCCCTTGGGGAGGCTAAGGGCGCAGCGGCCTGAGCCGCTGCATGGCCCGCAGCAGCGGTTACAGCAATGCGACGAACAGGAGCATTGCTCACCATTGCAGTTGGGTGAGGGGGAGGCGCATCAAGGCCATCCCAAATAAATTGACAGTTCAGGACCAGCGGTCTAATCGCCGGTTTTTCGTTCATACCTCGTCAAGGAGTAAGGACCGCGAAGCGATAGCGGAGCGATGGTCCGCGGTAGTTACGATTGCAATGCGACCGAGCAGGGAGCATTGCGCACCTACAGGAGAAGATCATGCCTCATCCATCGGTCAAGAAAGTCGTCCTCGCGTATTCCGGCGGACTCGACACCTCGATCATCATCCCGTGGCTGAAAGAACATTATCAGTGCGACGTGATCGCGTTCGCCGCCGACATCGGCCAAGGCGAGGAATTGAGCGGCCTCGAAGCCAAGGCGTTGCGCACCGGAGCCAGTCGCTGCGTCATCCAAGATCTGCGCGAGGAATTTTGCACCGATTATTTGTTCCCGATGCTCCAAGCCGGCGCGGTCTATGAACGCAAATATCTGCTCGGCACCGCGATCGCGCGGCCGCTGATCGCCAAACGGATGATGGACCTGGTCGAGGCCACGGGCGCAGACGCGGTCGCGCACGGCTGCACCGGCAAAGGGAACGACCAAGTCCGTTTCGAACTCACCTGTAAGGCCTACGATCCGACCGTGCGGATCATCGCGCCGTGGCGCGAATGGTCGATCCGCTCGCGGGAAGACGCGCTCCGCTACGCGCAAGAGCACAACATCCCTGTCAGTTCCGCGCCGAACAAACTGTACAGCCACGATCGCAATCTCTGGCACCTCTCCAGCGAAGGTGGCATCTTGGAAGACCCGTGGAATGCGCCGCCGAAGGACTTGTTCCAGCTCACGATCGATCCGCTCGATGCGCCGAATACGCCCGAGACCGTGGAGATTGAATTCGTCGGAGGGCGTCCGGTCGGCTTAAACGGCCAACGTCTCCCCCCGGTCGCACTGCTCGAACAACTGAACGCGCTCGGCGGGCGCCACGGCGTCGGTCGCGTCGACATCGTCGAAAACCGCTTAGTCGGCATGAAGTCGCGCGGCGTCTATGAAACGCCCGGCGGCACGATCCTGTACGCCGCGCACCAAGCGCTCGAGCGTTTAGTCCTCGACGCCGCCACGCTCCATTTCAAGGAATCGATCGCGCCGAAATATGCCGAGCTGATTTACAACGGCCTCTGGTTCACGCCGCTGCGCGAGGCGATCGACGCGTTCGTCCAGGAGACGCAGAAGAACGTCGCCGGCACGGCGCGGATTCAGCTCTATAAAGGATCGTGCGCGGTCCTCGGCCGCAAATCGCCATATTCGCTCTATCGCGAGGACTTTGCGACGTTCGGCGAAGACGACGTCTATAACCAAAAGGACGCGGAAGGCTTCATCAACTTGTTCGGCCTGCCGCTGAAAGTGCGCGCTTTAATCGAGCAAAGCGGCGACGAAACGCTGAAGGGCTATCAGCCGCCGAAGTACAGCAAGTTCAAGCGGGATTGATGACTCCTGCGGCGAGCCGCGAGATTTCCACCCCCCTCTCCCTTTGGGGAGGGTAAGGACGCAGCGACTTGAGTCGCTGCATGGTCCGCGGCAGCGATGGTAGCAAGGCGACGAGCAGGAGCATTGCTCACCATTGTCAATGGGTGAGGGGGAGAGTCACCGTATGACCCTCTGGCACGGACGATTCAGCGGGACGATGAGCGACGCCATGCGCGCGTTGAATCATTCGCTCGCGATCGACATCCGCTTGCTGCCGTACGATTTGGCGGTCAACCGCGCCTGGGCGCAAGAACTTGCGCAGATCGGCATTCTGACAGCTGCGGAACTGCAAGCCATCGAACGCGGGATCGACCAACTTGCGCAGGAACCGGCAACAATCACGTCGGACGAGGATGTGCATTCATTAGTCGAACGGCGGCTTACGGAAATCGTCGGAGCGGCCGGTGCGAAGATCCACACCGGACGGAGCCGGAACGATCAAGTCATGACTGATCTGCGGCTCTATTTGAAAGACGCCTGCGCTGGGCTGCAACGGGCGATGTGCGACACCGTCACCGTGCTCTGCGATCGTGCCGAAGAATATCGCGACACGGTCCTGCCCGGCTACACCCATTTGCAACAGGCCCAACCGATTGCGTTGGGCCACTATCTCTTGAGCGCCGCGACCAGTCTGCGCGACGATGCCGGACGGCTCCGCGACGCCGCCGCGCGGTTCGACGCCTGTCCGCTCGGCTCCGGTGCGCTCGCGGGAAGTGCCTATCCTATCGATCGCGCCCGCGTGGCGCGGGCGCTCGGCTTCGCAGCCGCCACACCGAACAGCCTCACGGCCACCAGCATGCGCGACGAATGTCTGGAAGTCGCGTCGGCCTGCGCGATTTGCATGACCCACTTGAGCCGGTACGCGGAAGACGCCGTCCTCTGGTCGAGTCAAGAATTCCGCTTCGTCACGTTCGCGGACACGGTCACGACCGGCAGCTCGATGATGCCGCAGAAGAAAAATCCCGACGCGATGGAACTGATTCGCGGCAAGACCGCGCGCGTGATCGGCCAACTGCAAACGCTCTTTACTCTGGTAAAGGGGTTGCCGCTCGCGTACGCGCGCGACTTGCAGGAAGACAAACCCGCGTTGTTTGACTGCCTCGACCAAACGCATCTGTGTCTCACGGTGTTCGCGGAAGCCGTCCGCACCGCCGCGTACCACGCGGATCGGATGCGCGCCGCACTCGACCCGATGCTCTATGCGACCGATCTGGCCGATGACTTGGTCCGCAAAGGGCTCCCGTTCCGCGAGGCCCACGCGGTCGTCGGCCGCTTGGTCCGCGAGGCGCTCGCGGCCGGCCGCGCACTCACTGCATACAACGTGACAGAACTCCAAACCTACTCGCCGCTCTTCGACGCCGACACCCTCGCCTGCTGCAACCCCACCGCGAGCCTCGCGCGTCGCAACCTCTGCGGCGGTACCGGCCCGGACTCGGTCGCCGCACAGTTGCACGATTGCCGCGCGTGGTTGCAAGCAGAACGCACCAGGCTAGGCTAGCCCATGCGTCTCCGACTCCGAGTCACTCTGCATCGCTCGCTATTTTGTTGCATACTCAGCACGACACTGTGCCTCTTGAGTGGCCGCGCCTCGGCGGAGGCGGCGGATCGGCCGGATCGGGTCCCGGACGTGGCTGCGCCGGCCCCGGAGGCCACGCCATCGCCGGTACCGATCGCCACGATTCGCTTGATCATCAACATCCCCGCGCGCGAATTGCGGGTGATCGATCAAGGACAGCTCACGACGACGTATCCCGTCGCCGTCGGTCAGCCGAAATACCGCAGCATCGTGATGAGCGAATTGATCCAGCGCATCGAGTGGAATCCGGTGTGGTATCCGCCGAAGAGCGAATGGGCGAAGGATGCGGTCGAAACGCCGCCGGGCCCGAACAATCCGTTAGGCGTCGTGAAGCTGCCGATCAGTCGCGGCATCTTAATCCACGGGACCAATAACGCGTCCAGCGTCGGCCGATCCGTGTCGCATGGGTGTTTCCGGATGCGCAATCCGGACGCCGCCGCGTTAGCGTGGCTGCTGCAAAGTCGCTTCTCCGACAAGACCGACCCGAACCTCCCGGCGACGTACGCCAAACATCGGCGCCGCACCTTTGTGGTCGCGCTGTTCGAGGCGGTCCCGGTCGATATCGTCTACGAGCCGATCGAAGTGCGCGGCGACACGCTCTATCTCTATCCCGACGTCTACGGTCGCGTGGCGCACTGGGAAGAGGCGGTCCGCGCGCAACTGACGGCCGCCGGAATCGATGTCAGCGCCGTGCCCTCGACCGCGTTCCGCCAACTCCGAGTGCGCTTACGGAAAGGGAAGGTCGTCATCCCGATTGCCGAATTGCTCACTGTTTCTTGAAATAAAATTCGTTCGAATACATGGCCGGATCGGCCGTGCGGTGAAATCGGTATTTGCCGTACGCGAATTGCGGCGCGCGCAGCGTGATCGTCTCGTGCGCGGGAGCGCGCTGCACGACGCGCCAGATGCCGCGATGATAATACTCCAACGCCAGCTCGCTCTCCATCACTCCGGTCCAGCCCGCGTTCTCCGCCACTCCTAGCGGGACAGGCTCGCCGCTGCGATACGTATTCCGATCGGTCACGTAGACGATCGTCCCCTCGCCCACGAGTTTGCGCGCGCCGGCCCGTTCTTCCCAGCTGCGCATCGGGCCGAGATCGACGTGCACGAAATTGAGGCTGGGGTAAAACCCCACGCCGCCACAGCCGAGCGCGCGGGCGTAATCGCGTAACGCCATTTCGCTGATCTCGTCGAAGTGGATATCGGCGGCCAAGCCCTTCAGATGCTGGCTTTCGCGCGCGACCGCATGCCCGCTCGTCTTCAGCCGGCCGTTGTAGGCCGGTGATCGATAGCCGGAAATAATTTCTACCGTATCGGCGCCGAAATGATCCTGGATCTGATCGAGCAATGCGATCAGCCGCAGATCGATCGTGGCCTCCACGCCGTCCGGAGAGCGCAACGCGTGTCGGATCTTGGCCAGTCCGGTGGCGTCCATTTGGTCGCTATGTCGATAGGTCACTTCGATCAGCGTCTGATGCGGATAGCTGTAGAGGACCAGTTTCCCGTCGCCGCCGAGCGGCGCGCACGCCCACGCGGTGTGCCCGATGAAGAGTGCGAAGAGACAGAGGCAAGACCAACATGTTCGCATGGTGCCTTGCTATCTACTCTGATTGCGCGCGGCAATGGGAAATGATGGTTCGCTTACTTGACCGTGTGCTCGCTGCAGAGCGCAAAATAATTGGTCGAGATCGATCCCCCATTGTTCACGTGTTTCCCTTGCGCGTCGAGATGATCGGCGAAGCGGATTAGGCCCACCAGATGTTCGCCGGCGCCGCAGGTCAGCGCATCGGTCGCGGCTGGCGCGGCGTCCGCGTTACAGGTCAGTTTGTCGATATGGCGCACCGCATTCGGCTGCGAACTGCCGCAACCACCCCAGGCGGCGAAGGCGCAATATCCCGCAGCCGGCGTTGCGAGTTTGATGCCAGTCGCATATTGCCCGTCGGGGCACGCGACCGATTCGGTCTCCGACGTCTGGCTCTTCGCCAATTTGGGGAACGTCTCTCCATACGCGATTTCGTCGACCAATTTCCCTGCTACCCACAGCTCGGCCGGTTTCTCCACACCACTCGCGCCGGACGGATTCCAGGTGCGGCATGTCCATGTCTGATTCGTTCCTTTCACTAAGACGGACTGGTGCGGACACAGGACCATCGTCGTCGCGACGTCGCTCAGGATCCAATCCGCGCCGAGATTGAACAAATATCCGTCGGAGGCATCGGTGATGAATGACTGATTATTATAAGTGGCCTCGGAAGTCGCTCCGCCGTTCACAGATGGCACGCCGATCCCGTTCGTCCCGAAGAAGACGGCTTCATTGACACTGAAGGTCGGCTTCGTAAACGCGTCTGTCTTGAGCGACGCGCAATGTCCAGCCAAGCCGATGAGTCGCCCCGATGGCTGTCCCGCATTTTTCACTGCGGGCGCAATGCCGACAACGACTTGATCGCCCGGACATTTGAGCTCGCTCGAGTCTTCGAAATTCCCTTTATTATTTTTGTTCTCGAACGCGACTTTCGCCGTCGTGACGTTCCAAGACTTGTCCGTGTGGGTTGGCTGGACTGTCCAAGTGCCACTGCCGAGCCCATACGCCAACGGTTGGATGGCGCGACAGAAGACCTCGACATAGCTCAATCCGGTGTATCCACACTGTATGTCCGCACCGGTATCGTTACAGACATCACTGGCCACGAGTTGCTTCCGCAACCGCCAGCCGACGACCACGCCACCCACCCCGCAATCGGCCGTGATGGTCTCGCCACCACTGCCGCCGATGTACTGCAGATTACCGAATTCATACGATTGATTATCATACGCTGCTGTATTGGTGAGTTTCGCACACCATGGTTGATTGATTCCGTCGATCTCTAATCCGGCCCGAAATCGCAGTCCGCGCGCCACGTAATCGGTCGGACAGCCGAACGATTGGAGAGTTTGTTCCCCATCCGGATGGCCGAAATACGGAATGGCCTGTTCCGTCGCGCTGCTCACGAGTGCGCCGCCCTGTGGCTGCTGTGTCGCTTGCTGCTCTTTCATCGCTTGCAGCGCTTCGAATTCTTTCTGCAACAATTCCATCTGTTGTTTTTTCTTTTCCGCCGCGGCTTTCTCTTCTTGCGATTTTTTCAACGCTTCAAGCAGCGTAGGATTCACTTGGGCTCCAGCCAATATCGCCGTAACCGTCGTGGCAGTTATGACCGGAGGATAGTCCCTCTTCGGCTCTTCAACCACTGGATCCGTCGGCGGCTCTGTTGGCTTCGCCGCATCCACCTTCTTCTTCGCTTGCTCTTGCAACGCTTTCAATTGCGCTAATTCGGCCGCCATCGCTTGCACCTTGGCCTCTTCCGCCTCGACTTGCGCTTGCAGTGCTGCGTTGTCCGCTGTCGCCGTGGATGCTCCAGGATCGGGCGTCGTCACATCCGGCAACGTCGCGCCTGGCGCTTCCGGAGCCGGCGTTCGTGTCGGCGTCGTCACAACGGCCGGGGCTTTCGGCGCGGGCTCGCGCGGTTCGGCGTTGTCGCCGCAACCGGTGGCGACGAGTCCCACGGTGACGAGTGCGATGATCAGCGGATACATAGAAACCTCCCGGTTGTGCTTTGTCTGTGTTGTGGAGCGCATATGGTAAATCCCCCTTCGAACGATCTGGTGAATGTCCTAGCTCGCTAGTACAGCAACCCATGTGCCAATTAGCGCGGGTTTGTGCGCCCGCGATCGTCGTCCGTCAGCCCGCCGATTTCTATCGCTTTTCTCTTGTCGCACTGGCGAGGCACCGCCACGCTCGACCGCTCATGCTCTGGGGGATTGAATCCCCGGGGACTGGGATTACGCGGCTGGGTATTTTTTTGCCGCTTATCGCACAACGTCCTTTACCCCTCCGGGAATAATCCGTTATAATGATTACAGATCATTGGTGCAGGCGCTGCGATCACGACCGATGATCAAACTTTTTCGGAAAGGACGGGGCGGCGTACCACCACCACGCACGACATGAGCGAGCGGGCATCGGGACGCGACAAGGCTCCAACTCTGCAATTCCTCGGTGCGGCCGGAACGGTCACCGGTTCGAAATACCTGCTGCAAACTGCGCATGAAACCTGGATGGTCGATTGCGGCCTCTTCCAAGGCCTGAAGGACTTACGACTCCGCAACTGGGCGCCGCTGCCGGTCCCGGTCGACTCGATCGACGGCGTCATCCTGACCCACGCGCATATCGATCACAGCGGCTACATCCCGCTGTTGGTCAAACATCATTTCCGCGGCCGCATTTACGCCAGCGAGCCGACCGTGGATCTCTGCAAGATCCTGCTCCCCGATTGCGGCTATATCCAAGAAGAAGACGCGCGCTTTGCCGAGCGTCACGGATTTTCGAAACACTCAAGTCCGCGCCCACTCTACACGGCGGCGGACGCGGTCAAAAGCCTCGACTATTTGCACGCATTGCACAATGGCGACCTGCACACCCTCGGCGCGGATTTGAAAGTCCGTTTGCTCAAGGCCGGCCATTTGCTCGGCTCGCGCTTCATCGAAATGACATTGGAATATCCACGACGGCGCACCATTTTATTCGGCGGCGATATCGGCCGCTACGATGCACTGATCACGAATCCGCCGCTGCGGGTCCCGGAGGCGGATTATTTGATTTTGGAAGCCACATACGGCGGCCGCGTGCATCCGAAAGAAGATATCTTCGCGCGCTTAGCGGGCATCATCAATGAAACGGCGTCGCACGGCGGCAAGGTCCTGATTCCGGCCTTTGCCGTGGGCCGCACGCAAGAAATGCTCTACATCATGAAAAAATTACAGCATCGTGGTCTGATTGATCCGAAAATTCCCGTGTATCTCAACACGCCGTTGGGGATCGACGCGACGGAGATTTACTCGCGCTACCTCGAGGAACATCGGACCTTTTCCGGCATCACCAACGGCCATGGCAATGGGCATGGCGCCAATCCGTTCCACTGCGAGAATTTGCACTTGGTGCACGACCAAGAAGGCTCGAAGTTACTCAATACCATCCCCGGCGCTGCGATCATCATCGCGGGGAGCGGCATGATGACCGGCGGACGGATTCTGCACCATTTGCGCGCGTATGGCAGCGATCCGCGTTCGTGCCTCATTTTGGTCGGCTATCAGGCCGAAGGGACGCGCGGGCGTGCCATTGTCGATGGGACGCGCTCTATTAAATTGCACGGGCAACAAATCGATCTCCGTTGTCGCACTGAGATCATCGAATCGCTCTCCGCGCATGGCGATCAAATCGACATCATGCGGTGGCTCTCCGGATTCCGTCGGCCGCCGAAGAAGACATTCATGGTGCATGGCGAACCGGAGGCCGCCGAGGCACTGGCCACGGCCATCCGCGAACAACTTCATTGGTCGGTTGAAATCCCTACGTATCTCCAATCCGTCACGCTCGAGTGATGCAACCGGCTGCGCCGTCTGGGGGCTGGATGCCCCAGACAGTCGCGCAGTGGCCCACGAAAACCGCAGCGAATCGCGCCATTACCGCTACCACTCTCTGGCACACGCGTTGCTCATTACGTCCAACAGATGCTGAACGTCGCGCCCAACTACTATCAGCTCCTCCAAGTCGATCCGTCGGCCGCGCCGGAGGTGATTCAATCCGCGTATCGAACCCTGATGACAAAATTGCGGATGCATCCCGACCTGGGCGGGCACACGGAGACCGCCTGTCGCTTGAATGAGGCCTATGCCGTCCTCCGCGATCCGGCACAGCGGCACGTCTATGATCAGCAATTGATCGAGGCCAGTACGCGAACGTCGACAATCTCTCATCTCACAGATACTCACAACACCCGAAACGACAGCACAGCGCCACCCAGCGCGCGTCGCCATATTCGTCGCCCGGGATATCATCGCGCGATCATCGCGCAGACGCCGCACCGCGCGCCGCTCACCGGGCAGTTGCTCGATCTCTCGGCCCAAGGCGCCAAATTACGACTGGCCGCGGCCGACGTGCCGACCGGGCCGATCGCCGTACAATGCTCTGAATTCGCGGCCTGTGGCCGTGTCGCATGGTCGCGCTGCGGTACCGGTGCCGCCGCCAACGAGCTGGAAGTCGGATTGCAATTCGACAATCTCACGCTGCATGGGACATATTTCTTACTCTCCACCCACGCGTAATGCAGGCCGGCTGCTTTCCGTACGGCTCACGGTAATCCGTGCCGGCCGCGTCGTGGTTTGACCGACGCGCGCGCGCAGTTCGTAGCGTCCGGGCTCGAGGCGCAAGAACGTCTCGGCGTGGGCGGCCGCACTCCGGTCGATCACCGCGCCATCGACCAGCCATTCCACGGGCAGCGATGCTTGCCGTGCATGTTCGGCGAGGACGCGCGGCAGCCGCGCACGGCAGCGTAGTTGCTGACGATCCTGCGGCTGATGCGGATCGAGCAGAAAGTGATCGCCGTCGACGGGCGCCAACAGGCGGAAAGATTCGTGCGGCTCCGGCACTTGCGGCGATACGGCCGCGCCGCGCGTGGCCCAATCCGCTTTGACGATCGCGCAATCGCGTTCCCGGCAAAATGCGGCGCGCGCCAGCTCGGCCGGCCGTGGAAATTCCAGCGGCGGGAGCCCGCGATGCAATCCGCGCATCACCGCGTGCCACACCGGGATCGCCGAACCGGCGCCGGTCATCCCGGGCATCGGGGAATTGTCCGTGTGGCCGAGCCACACCCCGACCGCGTAGCGCGGCGAATAGCCGATCGCCCAGACATCGCGCGATCCGTGCGAGGTCCCAGTTTTCACGGCCATCGGTTGGCCGTCGAGATTCATCAGCGCCGCGTCGCCGAAACTCCGCAGGCGTGCCTCGGGATCGCTCAGAATGCTGGTCACCAGAAACGCGGCGCGCCGCAAATCGGATGCCTCGGTGATAGAGAAGGGCGATTCCGTTGGAACCGCGTCGGAACCTTGCTGCATCTGCACCCCACGAAACTCGCCGCCGCGCGCCAAGGCGGCGTATGCGTTCGTCAGTTCCAGCAAACTGACGGCGCCAGAACCGAGCGTGAGCGCGAGTCCATAGTGCGCCGGCGCTTCGCGCAGCGAGGTCATGCCGAACGAACGGAGTAGCGCCAAGTAATACGGCGCGCCGAGCGCCTCGACCGTCAGCACGGCGGGGATGTTCAACGAATTAGCCAGCGCCTCGCGGATCGTCAGCAGGCCATGGAAGCGCCGATCGAAATTGTTGGGCGTGTAGCTGCGTTCCGCGCCGAGATAGAAGTGATATGGCGCATCGATTACGAGATCCGCCGGGCGCCGTTGATGGAGAAACGCGAGCAAATACGTGAACGGCTTGAGCGTCGAACCCGGTTGGCGCAATGCGGTTGCGTGATTCACTTGGCCGCCGCGCGTGGTATCGGCCGCGTCGACGGAGCCGACCAGTGCGCGGAGCTCGCTCGCAGCCACATCGATTACCACGACGGCCCCTTGCAGCGCCGCGTCGGCGTCACGCAGCCGCTTGACTTCGCGCTGCAGCGTCGTCGCGGCGAGACGTTGGACTTGAACATCCAGCGTGGTCTGGAACACGCGATCGCCGGCTGCCGATGGCGCCGCTGCCGCGTCGCTCGTCAGCAATGCCGTCACCAGGTGCGGCGCGGCGTTCGGCGGCAGCGCGGGACGCGTCAATACCGCGAACCGATTCGGGCGCCGAATGCGCGCGGCCAATTGTTGCGCCTCCACAGCGGTCACATCGCGCGCCGCTTTGCCGAAGTACGCTTGCGCCGCTGCTTCGACGCCGTAGCGGCGATGCCCGAGATAGACATTATTGAGATACCGCTCCAGGATCTCCGCTTTACTCCAATGCAGTTCACAATCGATCGCGACGACGGCCTCCGCGAGTTTCCATACAAAAGTGCGCGGGATGCGTCGCCCGCGCCAATTTTCCAGCAGGATTTTGGCCAATTGTTGCGTGATCGTGGAACCGCCTTGTCCTACGGCGCCCGCGCGGACATTCGCGACCACGGCGCGTCCGAGGGCCAGCGGATCGATGCCCGGATGGTGATAAAAGCGCCGATCCTCTTGCGCAACAACTGTGTTGATCAGCGTCGGCGCGATGGCCGCTAACGGCACATATTGCCGCGATCCGTACCGCTCGCTCGGGACCTGCGCGAGGGGAACACCAGCGCGATCGACGACCAGCACATTCGCGCGCGGATCCGGTGCCGTGCGCACGTGCTCGGCGAACACGCCGGCCGCCAACAGGCACGCCAGCAAGCCCCCCGCTATGACCCACCGTTTCCGCATCGTGCCGAGGCGTATATAACAAGCGGCGCAACGGATCTACTGCGCACTTACTTCACCGGACTGAGGCCTTGTTTGACGTAGAGCGCTTCGAACGGATTGCCGTCGTTGTTGGTGTCGCCGTCGACGTCGAGGAAGATCGGATTGGTGAATCCCCAGGCGGGGATCGCATACAGCGGATCGGTGTAAAACGCTTGCAGGGTCGGCACGGTCGCGGTCGGCGGCTGCGCGCCGGCCTCGGCATGATTGTGCAACGCGACGGGAAAGATCGGGCGGAAGCCCGGCGTTTGCGGGGTGCCGCGGGCAAAGGCGACAATCCAGGTATCGGTCTTGATGTCCAACGTCGCCTCGACGGTCGCGCGGATCACGCCGTCGCGCTCCTCCCACTGTTTCAGCGTCCCGTCCTGCAGCCGAAATGTCAGCAATGGTTGATAGGCATAGTGGGGGCGATGATACGGCTGGTAAAACGTCTGCGCATGCTCCGCCGTCCCGCGCATGATCCCGAAATTGTCGTCGTCGACCGGTTCCGTTTCCGTGTTGGCATACAGTTCGATCGTATCGAACCAGGCCCATGCGGGGGCCGTGACTTCCACACGAACTTTCGCGCGATGGGTTCGGAGCGTATCGCCGATTTCGGCGCGCCGGCCTTCCTCGTTCTCCGCGGTCATCGACACAAACGGTCCGGCGGAGACGATCACTTGGTGCCGATTCACCGCGCGCGCATATTCGTCGGCGCTTAAGTCCCGCAAATCCCCGCCCATTCCATCGGCGGGGTCGAGCGCGGAACGGACAAAATTGCGCGGCAGGCCGATCGGTCGCGCGATGATATGGCTGTCCGAATCGGCCGTCGCGGTCAGCAACACGCCGAGATTCAGCATATTGAACCACTGCGGCAATCCCGACTCCAACAGCTTCGTTTCCGTCAACTCCGACCCGATCGTCAACTCCACTGCGGTAAAGCTCGCGCTCGTCGTCGGATTCCCTTCCCACGGCAGCGGCAGATCGGCCGGCCCGCCATACGGGAGGCGCAACATCATCGGATCGCTGAACGTAGAGAGCGGCGGCACGTGCTCGGTCTCGCGATATGCATTCGAGGTGACCAGGCCGTTGATCAGCCACATGCCGGTGATGTCGTTGATGTGATTCACTTGCAACACCAGCTCGCCGGACTGTTGTTGCCGCACGCGGTCGATAATTTCCTGGACCGTCATTCCGACTGTCGGGCCGGCACTGCCTAGTTGCGCGCCGCTGCCGAGCGACCAATCGAGTGCGCCGCCGGCCGGCTGCAGGGGATCGGCCTGGAGCGGGAACGCGTGGATATGGCCCAAGTGATTCGGCGTGATCTCGTCGCCCACGATGGTGCCGACCGTGCCGGCACGGACCATGCCGCGCGACTCTAGCTCCGCGATCAATGGGGCATAGTCGAACAGGTAATCGTGATCGGAGGAATGGAGGACGTCGAGCCCTTCACCGGCCGCGGCGATCGCGCGTTGGCGCGCCGAGACGGTGCTGTCGGGCGAGGCCTGGGCGTGGACGTGAAAATCCGCGCCCACGTAGCCGAGCGTCGGCACGACACGGCGCAACCGCCCGGGCGCAATCGCTGTAATCCCATACGTGGCGACGTGCAGCGGTTCGACGCGCAATTCGTATTCGGGACCGCGCGAGTACGCGAGCAGGTACTCGCCCGGCTCCAGCCGCAAGAAACTCTGTTCCGTTGCATCGATCCCGCCGCGTGCGTTGAGATAATGGAGTTCCACGACGCCCGGCGGACGCTCGTGGATATCGGTGTCGTGAAAAACCCCCGGATGGCCGCGATCGGGACTCGGATCGGCGCCGAGAATCGTCAAGCGAACAGGGATCGGTTGACCACTGCCGGATTCAAACATCGGGCCGGTGAACTGGATGACGCCGCCCTCGCCGAGTTGACACTGCACTTCCGCGAATGGCGCCGCGCGCAAGTCGATCGTTTCCGGCGTGCAGGTTCCCGCGCGCTCGCCTCCACGTTCACGAAAGCCGGTCGCATCGACGCGCACCGTATACGCGCCGCTGCCGAACGCGCGCGCAAACGCATCGCTCCCATCCGGCAAATGTCCGCTGAACCGGCCTTGCGCGTCGGTGCGATACGTCACGATCGTCTGGCCCGCTTCGTTGAGGATCGCGACCGCCGCGCCGGCCAGCCCGGCGTCGCTGCCATCCACAACGCGCCCGTTGACCGTTCGCGTCGGGAGTTGCAACACGCGCAAGCCTTCATCCAGCACCGATCCGGCGGACCCATCGCCGATCACCAAGTAGCGCGTGATGGTCCGGCGTCCGTGCGCCGGAATCGTGAAGTGAATGTTGGTCTCCGTGCCCCCGCCGATCGGGAAGACATCGGTAAATTTTTCGCCGAGCAATACGCCGGTGACGCCGGAATAACTGAGCGAACTGGCCGGGAGCCGCTCCGATGCCTCGGCAGCGGTCGCCGCCTTGGCACTGCCCGTGGGGATCGTCACAAATTGCCGAAGATCGTAAAAGTATCCATACGAGACATCGACTCCGGGATGTCCCGCGTAAATCACGGCTGCGGTATCGCCCATAATTTGGCTCATCAACGCCGGCGCGAAGCCCTGTCCCGGAATCAGCAGATCAAGTTCGCCGCTCCCGTTGACATAATCGCCGATCGGCAGCGTCAACGGTGCATCGCCATCATTAAAAAACGTGGTGCGCAATTCGACCGACCGCGCGCCGTTGGGAAGTCGGTATTCCGTCAACACGTCCGGCCGCAGATGGCGCAACTCCGTCGCGGTAAAGGGATCGTTCACGTCGTCGTATTGCGCATCGTACGAGAGCGATTGGCCGGTCAAGGCCTTGGCCAGCGGTTCCAGGAAATCGATGTCGAGATACGGGTACGGCGCCAAGCGACTGCGCACGACAACGACAGGATTGGGCAGTTTCGCATCGCGCTGGCTCAGCGGCTCCAATTCGCCGTTCAAGAAACGATCGAGTTCAAATTCCCGAAACGCCAACGCCTCGATCCCGTTCAGCGTCCATTCCACATTCACCATCGGGAGCATCACGCCGAACTGATCGTGCCCTGTTCCCACGCCACCGGGACGCACCCAATCCGCGTCGATCAAATGGCCGCCGAAACTCCCGACGCCGGGATAACGCCCGTGTTGCTGGATTGCCACGCGGACGATGCCATTGCTCAGTATCACGTCTCCCGGCCGCGCCGCGGCCTGCGGCCCGCCGATCAGCTCCGCTGCGGACTTCGCGGCATATGGATTGGACGTCGGCGCGGGCGCAATTAGCGTCAGCGACGGCTGATCGGACGGCAGCGTCCCCCCCGCACACGCGGACAACACGAACCCCAGCACCCCGACATAGCCAATGCGTCGCACACTCCTATATCGGCAGTTGGTGGAAGAAGTTGCTAACGAGCGAGTGGGGGTGGTGTCGCGGCGGCTGCTTACGCCTGTTCGATATCCTCTGCGGTATCGCCCAGCTTGCGCCCGACTGCCGCGGCGGCATTTTCGATCTCTTCGAGCTGGTCAGCATCCATGCCGTGGGCGGAGAGTCGTGCCGCCGTGTGCCGACAGAGTTGATCGATGTCTGTGATGTTGCGTTCCTCCAAGACCTCCGCGAGCACAGGGCTCATCCCGGGTAAGTCGCGGACCGGCCAGAGGACGGGGTCGTCGCGCAACGTCAACCCGTATCCCCCCAAGGTGCGTCGGAGCGCGACCAGCGCGTGGCGGCCAAATCCACGCGGTCGTCCCGCCGCATCCGGTATGCGGATGCTCCTGGTGACACGGAAGAGGCCTGCCGGTGATTGCTCGCAGAGTTGCCGCAGCGTGGTGATGTCCGCTTGGCCGAGGATCGCCGCCGAATGGTCGTTGATTCCGAACTCCCACAGCGAGACGTCGCCGAGCAACGGTCCGCGCCACGCCTCAAAGGCAAAGGGGATGACCGCGAGCGGATACTCCAATGCCTCGGCCGCGCGTCCGGTGTATCGGAGCACGCCGAAGTAGCCAAGGGAACAGAGGGCAACCAACAAGTCGTAGTCGAGTGGAAACTGCGTGTTTCCCTGTTCGTACGCCAGCACTAGCGCGCTGAGGATCGGTTCATAACCCTGGCCCGCGAGCGGGACGACGCCCCGTGCGACATAATCGGCCGTCGATGCGACGATTCCCTGCAGGGCCTGGGCCGCATTCGCGCGTGTGACAGGGGCTTCGGAGGCGCCTCGCAACATGCGCCGCAGATACGTCAGTCGATTGCACGTCTGCGGATTCAAACAGCGCACCTCTCCGAGGATCGTCGGTGCGATCTCCGTCGGGCTCCGGGTTCCGGGCGCCCATGGCGTTCCCGCATCCGTGTCAACCTCCGACAACATTTCAAAGACGGAGAGACAGGCGGCTAACGAAATGCTTTCTCGTCCCTGCACCAATAGCTGGAGCGTGTCGCATTGCCCCGAAGTCAATCGCGGCTGAATGTCGGCCGCGAAGCGCGAGCTTCGTACCATATCGATCGCGCGGGCCCCGGCCGAGCCGACGAGCCATTGGATCGATTCCCGTCCAGCGGAGGTCTGGCGGGGAAGCAGTGGCCGGCGTGCCAAAAAACGGGCGATGACCGGATCGGTCGCGCGCGCGACGCGCGGATACCGTGCAAATTGGATGGGACACATCCTGCACCTCCTGTTTTTAGTTGTCGGTCATTCATCCATCGGCACGCCGCCAAAAAGGTTGCTAACAAAATGGGTATTCAATATTCAGGGCCTGCGCAACCGCTACGACGTGCTCGCATCCTTGCCAAACCGTGCCTGGGGTTCTACAAGCGGCGCATGGCTGGTCGGCGTCGGTGGTGGGGGAAGGGGCAAATGCGGGGGGCGGTCGCGCTGGCGCTGTTGGCGGGCATTGCCGCCGCGTGCGCACGAGCGGCCGCACCGGTGGACGCGCCACCCGCGGCGGCGGAGGTGGCAGCCGTGTATGGGATCGGCACCGTCACTGCGACGCATACGTTTCAACTGAAACTCGCCGACGCGGCCACGCTGAAGACGCTGCATGCACAGGAAGGGGACTGGGTCGCGGCGCAAGCGCCGTTAGTCACGTTGCTCGACGGGCGCACGTTCCGCGCGCCGTTTCCCGGCACCGTCACGGCCCTGCCGTTCAAGCCGGGGGAAAACGTCTTTCCGCAACTCCCGATCGTCACCGTGACCGATCTGCAGGATCGCTACGTGCTCGTCTCGTTGGAACAACATGGCGCGCTCCGGGTCCGGGAGCGGCAACCGGTGCGACTCAGCTTCGAAAGTCTGCGCGCAGCGCGATTCACCGGCACTGTCCGCGCCATTTATCCGCACGAGGGCCAATTCCTGGTGCACATCACTGTGGCCGAGTTGCCGCCGGCCATCCTCCCCGGCATGACCGCCGACGTGGCGATCGAAGTGGATCGATCGTCCACAGAGTAGCCTATGTGGTTTCTCGCCGTTCGCTATTTGTGTTCGCGGAAGCGTCAGTCGGTGCTGATCCTGATCGGCATCTTGCTCGGGAGCGGCGCGTTCGTGACGATCTCCGGGATGATGCTCGGGTTCCAAGAATTCCTGATCGAACAGCTGGTGAACAATGACGCGCATATCCGCATCTCGGCGCGCGAGGAATTGATTACGCCGGACGCGCTGCAACCGCTGCTATTCCCGGAACGCGCGCGGGTCGCGTGGATCGTGCCACCGTCGGGACGGCGCGATTACGCGCGGATCGATCATCCGCAAGGCTGGTATGACCGGCTGGAAGCGGAGCCGAACGTGGCGGCGTTTTCGCCGCAGTTCGTGGCGCAAGTGCTCGTGCGGCGCGGCGTGGCGACGCAAACGGGCCGGCTGATCGGCTGCGATCCGGAACGGCAAACACAGGTGACCAATTTCGCCGACTACATGATCGACGGCACGTTCGAAGCGATCGGTCGCAGCGGCAATCGGATTATCGTCGGGGAAATGTTGTTGCAACGACTCGGCGGACGGCTCGGCGAGACGCTGCTGGTGTCGGTCGGGAAGGGCGTGCCGGCGCCGTTCAAAGTCGTCGGCGTCTATCGTACCGGGATGCAGCAGATCGACGAAGTCGCGCTCTTCGGGAGCTTGAGCGACGTCCAGCAACTGCATCAGACGCCGAGCTACGTCAGCGACATCGCGGTGAAGCTCCATGACTACACCACGGCGCGCGCGTTGGCCGCGCAGTGGCAAGCGGCGAGCATCGACCGGGTGCAGAGTTGGGACGTGATCAATTCCGGGACGCTGTCGATCTTTCGCACCCAGAATTTCGTCCGTTCGTTAATGACCGGCTCGTTGCTGTTGGTTGCGGGTTTCGGCATTTACAACGTGCTGAACATGATGATCGCGCAGAAACGCGGCGAAATCGCGATCCTCCGCTCCATGGGTTACGAGGCCGGTGACGTGCGGCGCTTGTTCCTCTATCAAGGATTGGTGTTGGGGATCATCGGCGGGCTGGTCGGTCTTGTGATCGGCTATCTGGCGTGTTGCTACATCGCGACGATTGAAGTCGATCCGGGTCGGTTCAATCGCGGCGGCCGGATGCTCGTCTCATTCGATATTTGGATCTACGTCCGCGGGATCGTCCAGGCCGTGGTCGTCGCGATCTTCTCCAGCCTGTTTCCTGCGCGCTCGGCGGGACGGCTGTCCCCGGTGGAAATCCTGCGCGCGGAGGTGGGTTAATGGCGCTGCGCCTCCAACAGATCGAAAAGGTCTTAGGTGATCCACCGACCACGATCTTGCATGGGATTTCGCTCGAAATCCCGGCGGGAAGTTTTGTGACGATCACCGGCCGGTCGGGATCGGGCAAGACGTCGCTGATGTATCTGATGAGCACGCTGGATCGGCCGACGCGCGGCAGCGTGGTGATCGATGATCGCGACATGGCCACGCTCTCCGCGAGCGCACTGCACCAATTTCGCAATCAACAGATGGGATTCGTGTTTCAATTTCATCATCTGTTACCGGAGCTGACTGCATTGGAGAACGTGTTGCTCGCGCCGCGTAAGGCGGGACAACTTGCCGCGCAGCGCGACTGGGCCGTGGAACTCTTGGCCCGAGTCGAATTGGCCGACAAACAGGAGCGATTGCCGAATCAACTCTCGGGCGGCGAGCGCCAACGCGTCGCCATTGCGCGTGCGCTGGCAATGCGGCCACGCTTCGTGTTCGCCGACGAACCGACCGGCAACCTCGATTCGCAGAGCGGCGACTTAGTGATGCAGATTTTGCGCGACATCAATCGAGACCTCGGCACCACGGTCGTCTACGTCACCCACGATCCCGACTACGCCGCGCTCGCCGCCCGCCAGATCCATTTAGTCGACGGCCGCGTCGTCCCGATTTGAAGAGTGCCCGCCAGTGGGAGTGTTCATATAAGGCTAAAAAAGTCGTGACTTTTTTATTGGTATATGAAAACATCCGTGCATGCCACTGCGCTATGCCGCGCCGTTGATCCAGCAGTCGCTCCACGATGACCGCGTGATGGCCTTCCTCTGTGGGCCGCGCCAAGTCGGCAAGACGACGCTCGCGAAGGCCTTGCTCCGCACCGCAGCTGCCTATTTCAATTGGGACATCGCGACCGATCGACAGCGCATCATGGCCAACCCCGAACGCTTCTGGGAAATGGAAGCCGGCCCCGGTCAGCGCATCGTACTCGACGAGATTCACAAATATCCGCGTTGGAAGCGTTTTCTCAAGGGGTTGTTCGATGCCGTCGCTCCAGAGATCGAGATCCTCGTGACCGGCAGCGGTCGGCTGGATGTCTACCAACGTGGCGGAGATTCCCTCGCCGGCCGTTACCATCTGATCCACCTCTATCCTTTCACGGTCGGAGAGCTTCTGCGCGCGGATCGTCAGAGTCTCCGCACTCCGGACGAGGCCTTCCGGGCCATCTTCGACCATGCCCCACCAGCCGGCAACACGGCTGCCCTGAACCAGATCGATCGTTTCAGCGGCTTCCCCGCCCCCCTCTTCGCCGCCACGGAGACCCGATTGCGTCGGTGGCGCCAGACCTATCGACAGGTCGTCGTGCGCGAGGACCTCCGTGATCTGACCCGCATCCGTGAACTGGGCCTGGTCGATCAACTGATGCTGCTTCTACCCCATCGAGTCGGCGCCCCTCTCTCCATCAATGCACTCCGCGAAGAGCTGGCGGTCGCCTTCACGACCGTTCAGTCGTGGTTACTCGCCCTCGCGCGGCTCTACGTGTTGTTCGAATTGCGCCCCTTCGCCGGCAAGCTCGCCCGCACGCTCCGGCGGGAGGGGAAGATTTACCTCTTCGATCACACCCTCCTCGAAGATCCCGGCGCACGGTTCGAGAATCTCACGGCCCTCCATTTGGCCAAGGCCTGCGCGGCCTGGACCGACGCCGGATTTGGTGAGTTCACCCTCCACTACGTGCGCGACAAGGAACAGCGCGAGGTCGACTTCCTCATTTGTGAGGCGCGCCGTCCGTACGCCCTCATCGAATGCAAGCTGAACGATGCCGCGCCATCCCCCCATCTTCGGTATTTTCACGAACGGTTGCGCCCGAAATACGCCCTCCAACTCCTTCGCCAACATGCCACCCCGAACTTCCTCAGCCACCGGAAGCCCCTGTGGCTCTGCACCGCCGCCCGCTGCTTCGCCCAGTTGCCGTAGTACCAGTGGAGATTGGTCATGAAGATCGTAGGCATGGATGGCCGCGTGGCGTGAGAGGGTGAGTGATTTTTCTGATGCAGCGCCGCGATTTTTCCGGCATAACGCCGACGATGCAGATCCATTTCCTTGGCACCAACGGGTGGTTTAATGCGGAGACCGGAGAAACGTCCTGCGTGCTGGTCGACGCGCAAGAAGCGTATGTCATCTTCGATGCCGGCAACGGACTCCGTAAATTAGAGCGGCATATTACCGATCCGGCGAAACCGATCTATCTCTGCCTCAGCCATTTTCATCTCGATCACGTCTACGGCCTGCATATGTTGCCGAAGTTCCGCTTTCCGCAAGGGATCACGATCCTCGGCCAGCCGGGGACGGAGCGGACATTGCGTTCGCTGCTCGGCAAACCGTGGACCGCGCCGCTGGAACGGCTCCCGACCGCCGTCCGCTTCCAAGAAGTCGGCGAAGGCAATTACACCGCACCGTTTCCGCTGGTGGTGCGATTCCTGGTCCACTCCGACCCGTGCATCGGATTCCGCGTGACGCTGGAAGGGAAGACGATCACGTATTGCACCGACACCGGCACCTGCGAACAGCTCAGCGTGTTGGGGCACAACGCCGACTGTTTCATCACTGAATGCTCGTGGCGGGTGCCGCAACAGCAACCGGGCTGGCCGCATTTGGCCCCGGAAGATGCCGCCGCTGCGGCCCGCGCGGCCAACGCGCGCCAACTGGCGCTGGTCCACTTCGAAGGCTACACCTATCCCACGCTGGAAGCGCGCACCGAGGCCGAAACACGCGCGCGCGCGATTTTCCCCGCCACCCGCGCGATGCACGACGATGACGTGATTACGTTGTAACGGCAGTGTTCCCCAACAACCGTTCGATGAAGGCGGCTGGTGTGAACGGCGCGAGGGATTCGATCTGTTCGCCGGAGCCGATGAAGTGGATCGGGAGTGGAATGGTGCGGGCCAACGTAAACACTGCGCCAGCCTTCGCGGTGCCGTCGCATTTCGTCAAGATCAGGCCGGTCAGGCCCATGCGTTCGTGAAATTGCTGCACTTGCGCGAGCGCATTCTGGCCGATCGTTGCGTCGAGGATGCACCAGCGTTCGTGCGGCGCCCCCGGCAGCGCCTTGCCGATCACGCGTTGCACCTTCGCGAGTTCATCCATTAACGGGACGCGCGTATGCAGCCGGCCTGCGGTGTCGATCAGCACCACGTCGTGGCCGCGCGCGACCGCCGCGCGCACGCCGTCGAACGCGACCGCGCCCGCGTCGGCGCCGGGAGTGCTGGCAATCACCGGCAATTGTAATCGCCCACCCCACACTTGCAATTGCTCGATCGCCGCCGCACGAAACGTATCGCCGGCCACGAGCAACGGTCGTCGCCCGTGTTGCTGAAAGTGATGCGCGAGCTTCGCGATCGTCGTGGTCTTTCCCGCGCCGTTGACGCCGAGGATTAAGATTACGTACGGCGCAGGCGTGGGTGCCGCATCGGCCGCGGGAGGCGACGGCGTGAGCGGTGCCAGCGCGGCATGCATCAAACCCCGCAGCGTCTGATCGACCGTCTCCGGTGTCTTCTCCTTGCGCACCTGCGCGAGCCATTCAGCGGTCAACGTTGGTCCGACATCGCCCGCCAACAACGTGTCTTCCAGCTCGGCGAAGAACGCCGCGTCGGTGATGCGTCGCGTGAAAATCCGTTTGAGCCGTTGCCACATCGCGCCGAGCTGCTTAGCAAACTCATGCGCCAGCGCAAGGCCCGCCTTGCGAAACTCGATGATCGACATCCCCGCGGGTCTTTGTTAGCATCGGAGTCGATATGAGCCATCCCTTCCCTCGCCTCGATCGTCGCTGTATCAGCGTTGGGACCTTGTCAGCAGGGGATGACACCAAGGCGTTTTGGGCCGCAAAATCGCCGCAGGAGCGATTGCAGGCCCTCGAATTGAACCGGCAAATTTTCTTCGCTTATGATCCAACTACCGCCCGACTTCAGCGAGTTCTTGAAGTTGTTGAACGTCCATGGCGTTAAATATCTGCTGATCGGGGGCTATGCCGTGGCCTATTACGGTTACCCTCGCGCCACAGCCGACATGGACGTCTGGATTGCCATCGATCCGACGAACGCAGAAAAAATGTGCGAAGCCGTGCGCGCATTCGGGATGTCCGGCGCGATGTTGAAGGCCGATCTGTTTTTGGAGCAGGATAAGATCGTACGGATGGGCGTTCCGCCGCTGCGTCTTGAAATCCTCACAACCATCTCTGGCGTCACATTCGACGAGGCCTATGCGGCGCGGCAATCGGTGCAGATTGCCGGGACACCTGTTTCTCTGATCAGCAAAGAGCATCTCATCCAGAATAAGCGTGCCAGTGCCCGCCACAAAGATCTGGCCGATGTGGAACAGTTGAGTTCTTGATCGATCGCGTATCTCAAGGGTGCTGAAGTCGTCTAGGCCGACTCAGGCAACATTATTGCCGGGATGCCGATAATAACCATATGCGGGTCGGATGGTCCCAGTGGCGGGCAGTCGGGCGGAGTCTCGTGGGGAGGGGGAGCGGGGCAGCCGCGCAGCCGTGCCCGGCGCGCGATGCCACGCGGCCGGCAGCGCCACAGCCCTCCGTGGCACGACACCCCGCCACCATCGAGCGCATTGCCTGTACGGGACGTGATGGCAGTCGGATTTGGCTCCCGCAGTTGACCGAAGCGGCACGGACCCAGTTGGGACTCCCGAGTGCATTGGAATGGGATGCACTTTTTCATCTGGCGTATCGTCTTTCATCACATGGCGAACCGTTGCGTCTCCAAGGTGCGCCGCAACCGCGCGTAGCCGCACTGCTCCGCTTGCTGCGGCGGCTCCATCCGGATCAATCCCGGCTAGTGGAACACGGGACCGGATGCGTGATCCGCAACCTGGTTGCAGCGGCCGAAGCGGGGTTTACTGACCTATTCGCCGTAGAATCTCGTGACACAGATCGTTCGTATCTTGAGAGGACTCTCCCGACGGCCGACGTGCTCCCGGACACCTGCTCGCTGACGGCCATGGACCCGGATGACTACGACGAACGTCCCGCTGCGGCCCGCGACACGGCCGTCAGCATCTGGACCCACCCAGCCATCCAGTGCGCGCTCGACGGCAGTGAATACCCCTATCTCGGTCCCTACATGCGCCGTCATGTCCTCCCCGGTGGCGATGTGTTGCTGCAAACCGATCTGCCGGAGATGGTCTGGGCCGTGGTACACGGCGCGTTCCCGCTCCAACGTCCGCGGTGGTGGCAACGGTCGCGCCCCGAGCCCCTCGAATGGGTCGTTGTCCACACCGCCCGCGATCCGGTACTCGGCAGTCCGTATGCCGAACGCGGCGTGTGGGTGATATGGCTCCGCCGCTTAGCGGAGCCGACGGTGTTTCTGCCGGTGTAGGGTCCGGGTCCGGACGAGAAGGCGATAGCAGCGCGTGCCGCGCGCTCAGCAGATGTTGGCCCACATTCTAAATCATCAGAGCGGGGACAGGTACCTTCAAATGGCCGATCGATCGGCATTTGAAGGTACCTGTCCCCATTCAAATGAAGTTACGCGGCGGTGGGTGACGCCGGCAACGCGACCAAATCGGCCGGCACTTTGGAACCGGCGGTCCATGCAGTATGCAGCGCAGGACCGAGCGGGTGATCACGGTTGATCCGGATAGCGCAGGCGGCGAAAAATCCGTATGGCCCGACATCTCGGACGATCTCAAGCAGCAGAACACCGCCGCATTGGAGCCGGATCCGTTCGGGGAAGCGCGCGGCGGCGATCTCGGCATCGATGGCTGAGGGGCGACTGGCGCGGATGACGCCGGCGAGCATCCCTCCAAGCACCCACAGATGCCCAGTGCTCGCCAGCCACCATGGAAAGGCCACGTAAGATTGCGCGAGCAGCTGAAGACCGCCGAGTGCGATGCCGCCCAGAGCCCAATGGGCCATCGGGCTGTGCAACATCTCGCGCCGGACCTGTCGCTGCACACCGGCCTGCAGGTGTCCGCGATCGTGTGCAATCGGGGCCACGACCGCCCAGATCGCTTCGAGCATACGCGGCACGGGCTCGCCCTCTATCGCGAGGTCGATCGTGACATCGAGCGGGCGCGGCAGCTCGATCGCCAGCGCGCGCAGTTCCGCATGGAGCGCGGTCCCCAACGTGGCGGCGGCGTGTTCCGCAGCCGGGAGGTCGTGCTGTAGCCGCACGGGTGGGGGATACGTGGCGTGCGCTTCGAAGATTGTCGGCGCGCTGCGATCGTTGCGGTCCAGCAACAGCAGTGGCGGCAGACCGCTGCATTCCATCAGTCGTGTCAACTGTTCCCGCAGTGCCGGTGTGACGCCAGCCGGATCGGTCGTGAATGCAATGCCGTCAAGCCCGAGCGACACCGGACGATGGGCATCCGGATAGGCAAGCGCGCCGATTGCCTCGATCCACGCGGGAATGCGCGCAACGTCCGCCGCATCGGCCAAATCGATCCGCCACCAACGGTTGCAGTGCATATGGACCCGATCGCGATGGCTCCGTTCGACCTGGAGGCGGCCGTATGGTGCGACGAGCTGTTGGATCGTGTCGGACAGCGGCGTTGCGACAAGTTCTCCCCGATACAAATCCGACGTGGGGAGCGCCGGCTGCCCTGTCGTGGGAAGCGATGCGACGAGCCGCGCGCGTGCTTGCAGTACGGCAAGTTGTTGGAGCTGTCGCTGCAATTGGCGCCGCAGGCTACGGGCGCGACGACCGGTGGTCTCGAGTAACAACGGGGCCAAGGCCTGCCGCGCGGCCGCCGCATGGTGTCGGCCGATCGCTTCCAGTGCCCGCTCTGCCGCGCGTTGAATGCCGCGCCGCGTGTCGTGTCGGCGGATACGATGCAACGCCGGAATCGTTGCTGCGGCATACGCGTCCTGCGCCATCGCAATCGTGTGTGCCAGTTGTCGCCGAGTTAAGAGTTCGGGCCGCGCCAACAACTGGAGCACCTCGTCGTCGCGTTGACCGCGTGCCGTCTGCAACCATGCGTCGAGTTCCGACATCGTGCCGACGCGGTCCAGCAGGTCCTGACATTGGAATGCCCGCGCAAGCCCAACCAGCGCTGGGAAGCGATCGCGCTCGGCCTGCCAGACATAATGCGCGGCCGCGTCAAATTGGGTGTCGAAATGTCCGGGCAAGGTCTCGAGCGCGTCACGCAGCAGTCGTTGCGGACGATGCTCAGTGGGGATGGCGTCCGAGGGGGCGAGCAAACGGCTGCTGCCGTAGATCGCCAGTGGCACGTTGCCCCACGGCGTGTTGATGGCGACGCGCGTGTCTGTGAGGACTGCGGCCAGCAGCGTGACGGCCGCTGCGCGATCGGCTCCTGTGGCCGTAAACGCCGCCGTCTCCAAGACCTCGAAGAGGGCCAGCAGCTGCGGGGCGTCGTGCTCCACGCGCGTCGCAGGCCACCAGGTCGCGTGGATGCGTGCCGCGCCTGCCGCGCGATCCTGCGGTGCCGCAGCGGCCAATGCGCTCAGTTGCCCGGTCAGGAGTGCGGCGTGGTGTCCAGTGGAGGCGAGATGTCGTGCGTCAGCGGGGACGACGGCCGGCGGCGTAATGCCGATGCCGCCTGCAGCCGACACAGTATCCAGCGATTCGCCCGCCACGTCGCCGCGTAGCGCTGTCGGTTCGTCGACGCGCGTCATCCGTAACGGGTCCCCACGCACCGGTCGCGGCGCCCGCCGGTCCTGGGGACCCAGCGATCCGCCCGCCATCGCATAGGCCGGCCGCAATCCTCCCGGCAGCGAAATCAATTCATGAATTGCCCGACGAAGCCGGGGGAGCCCCACTCGCACCGCCATACCCTTTCCTCACTCCCCCGCGGCCCTCTAACAGAGCCCACCCCCGCATGTCCAATACATTGCAGGGGGACAGGTACCGTCAACAGCCCATTTTATCGGCATCTGACGGTACCTGTCCCCCTGCAATGACTATGTGATCGATTTTCGAACGGTGGGGTCGTGTGATTGAACAATGTTGTGCGTTCCGCGCGGACAATCATAGCGGGTTGGTGTGAATACTAGCTGGGATTTGCCCGGTGTCGCCGTTGGTCCCGTTTCTGCAACAGGGTATCTCTGGTATGGCTCGATTCCCTCGGTCGCTGCTGTCGGACCTCACATCGCACTTCCATGTCATCTGTCGCGGCAATAATCGCGGAAAATTATTCCTCGCGGAAGAGGACTATGAGCAGTTTCACGGGCTGATGCAGCGGGCCTGTGCCCTGTGGTCGGCCGAGATTTATCACTATGTCTTCATGACAACGCATACGCATTTCTTATGTTGTGTCCCGACCATTCAGACGTTGTCGAAGATGTTTCATTGGATCCAGCTCTTGTACTGCCAATATTATCAGCGAAAATATCCCGCGATTGGTCATTTGTGGCACAGCCGTTTTCGTTCGATCCCTATTCTTGCAGAATCCCATCTGTTGCGGTGTGGGCGTTACATCGAGCTGAATCCCGTAGCGGCCGGATTAGCCCTGCAGGCTGCAACGTATCGGTGGAGCAGTTATCAACGGTATGCCTGCGGGAGACCCGACAATTTGGTCACACTCAGTCCTTGGGTCTTGGCGATGGGTGAAGATGTGGGCGAACGGGCATTCGCTTATGCGGCGTATGTGGAAGAGGGGGCCACCGCGGGCAGTGACGAAGATGCGCTGCTGTTCGAACAAAAGACGACTCCCAGACTACCGGAGCAACCCCGCATTCCCAAATGGTGCACGCGTTAAATCATCAGAGCGGGGACAGGTACCGTCAAATGGCCGATTGATCGGCATTTGAAGGTACCTGTCCCCATTCAAATGAAGTTACGCGGCGGCGGTTTTGGTGTCGCGGTCGGTGCGGTCGCGGGCGTGGGCGCCGAGTTTGACGGAGACGATCTTGGAGATGCCGGCCTCTTCCATCGTGACGCCGTAGAGCGTGTCGGCCAGTTCCATGGTTCGTTTGTTGTGCGTGATCAGGATGAATTGCGCGTAGTCGGTCATCTCCCGCACCATCTCGTTGAACCGGTCGATGTTCGCGTCGTCGAGCGGGGCGTCGACTTCGTCGAGCAGGCAAAACGGCGATGGCCGCACCAGGAACATCGCGAAGATCATCGCGACAGCGGTGAGCGCCTTTTCGCCGCCCGACAGCAGCGTCATGTTCTGCAGCTTCTTGCCCGGTGGCTGCGCGATGATTTCCACGCCGGCCTCCAACGCGTTGGATTCGTCGGTGAGCACCAGCTTCGCGTTGCCGCCGCGGAACAATTTGGGGAACAGTCGCTCGAAGCGTTCGTTGATCGCGGTGAAGGTTTCCACGAAGCGTTCGCGACTGACGCGATTGATCTTTTGAATGGCACGCTGCAACGTGGTCAACGAATTTTCCAGGTCGGTGGCTTGGCGGACCAAGAAGTCGTGGCGTGATTGCAGCTCTTCGAATTCGGTGATTGCGTCGCTGTTCACGCCGCCGAGTTGTTGCACTTTGGCGCGCAGTTCTTCCGCGCGCGCGCTGGCGGGTTCCAGCGCGAAGTCGTCGCTGAGGTATTGCGGCGCGGCCTCGGCAATTTCCACGCGATATTTTTCCATGATGTCGTAGCGGAGGAAATTCTGCCGTTCCTGCTGTTGCGCCACTGTCAGTTCGATTGCGTGCTTCGCCTGGACGGCCGTTTCGTGGCGTCCACGAAGTTCCTTCAAGCCGGCCTCCCGGTCGCGCACTTGTTCCGTGGCATCGTGAAATCGCCGTTGCACATCTTGTTGCGCTTGCAACGCGGCCTCGGCCTCGCGTGCCGCGGCGGCGCGCAGTTCCTGCAATTGGGTGCGTTGCCGCTCCGCACTGGCCACGGCCGCTTCGCCGTCACAGATCTCCGCCGCCTTCCGTTCGCTCGCGGTAATCGTTTCGGCGATCGAGTTGGCCAGTCGTTCGATGTCCCGTTCGCTCGCGCGCGCGCGTTCCTGTTGCGCCGCAAGGTTGGCGCGAATCCGCGCCAGTCGTTCGTTGGTCTGTTCGAGTTCTTGTCGCAACGCCGTTTCCCGTTCACGGGCCTCGGTCAACGCGCCGGTGGCGGCGCGACATTGCGTATCGAAATCACTACGCGTGGTGGTCAACGTGGCGGCTTCGGTGCCGGCTGTGTCGCGTTCCGTCTGAATGCGGAGCGTCGTCTGCTGGGCGTCCGTCTGGGCGCGTTGGATCCGCTCGCCTTCCTGTTCCAAGTGGCGCAGCTGTTGCCGATATTGGGCGAGCTGCACTTCTTCCGCATGATGATCTTGGGAGAGCGCCGTGACGCGCTGTTGGAGGCCGGCGATTCGTTCCTGACAGCGCCGCTTCAATTCCTGCGCGGTCTGTAGCGCGGTCTGCGCCGTCGTCGCCGTGACGCGCAACGTTTCGCATTCCCGTCGTCGCGCGAGCAACAACTGCCCCGTCTCGTGGTCGCTCCCCCCTGTGACGATTCCGGCAGGGCTGAGCACTTCGCCGTCCAGCGTGACAAACGTCGTGGTCGGGTGTTCCTCCCACAGCCGAACGGCGTCCGCGAGACTTTGCACGACGACGACATCCGCTGCGAGCAGCGGAACTAACGCCGTAAACGGTTCCGCCGCCGTGACGAATTGGGTCAGCGGGCCGAGCACTCCATCGCCGCTGAACGCATCGCTGTTCAGCGTGCCCGTACGTCCCGCCAGCGGAATAAATGTGCTGCGTCCATGTCCGCCGTGTTTCAAATAGTCGATCGCCGCCGCGGCTGCGCCGATCTCTGCGACCACCAGCGCCTGCAGCCGTTCTCCCAACACCGCAGCCACGGCGGTTTCATATTCCGGGACGACTTGGAGGGCATCGGCCACCGTGCCGCGCAACCCAGCGCGCACCGGCTCTTCCACTGTGGGTTGGAGTAAGGCCTTGACGCCGACGCCATAGCCTTCCAAGTTGCGTTGCAATTCCTCCAACGAATGGAGTCGCGATTGCGCTTGCTGCAGCACCGCTTGGCGCGATTCCACTTCCGCTGCTTGCCGTGCCAATTCGGCTTGTTGTTCCGCAATCGTGGCTGCGACGCTGCCGCGCTCTTCCCCGAGTTGCAAGAATTGTTGTTCGCGGGCGGCGATCGTTCCGCGGACTTCGGCCAGCGTTTGCTGCGTGGTCCGTTGTTGTTTCGCCAGCGTGGCGGTTTCTTCTTCCGCACGGGCCAACTGGGTCGCCAGTTCCGCAGTGCGACGTTGCAAGGCCTCCGTTCGCGCCGTGACGGTGGCCAGTTCCCGCTCCGCGTTCATTTGAATCTGTTCTTGCGCGCGGACTGTTTGATGGACAAGTTCGAGTTCCGCGCGCGCCGCCTGACTGGCGGTCTCGCCCTCGCGCAGTTCGTCGTCGGCGCTCGCCACGCCAAGATCCGCCGCGAGCTTCGTGTCATTGGCGTGATGCAATGCCTCGCGCCAGGCCGCGACACGGGCCGCGGCCTCTTCCTGTGCCAGGCAAGCCGCGACGCGTTTCGCTTCCCATTCTTCCACTTCCTTCGCGCTGAGCGCCAAGCGGGTTTCGTACAAATGGAGTTGGTTCTGTAATGCGTAGCTGTGTTGTTGCGCGGCGGACAACGCGGTCTCGATGGCGGCCATTTCCAACCGCAACTCCGCAATCGCTGTTTCTTGGGCATTCAACGCAGCCGCAGCGCTCGCTTCCGCCTCGCACTGTTGTTGCAACTCCGTCGCGGTCCGCGTCTGTTCGGTCTGCGCGAGCGTCCATTGATGCGCAGCGACGCGTAAATCGATGGTGCGGAGTTCGTCGGCCAGTTCCCGATACCGTTCCGCCTTCTTCGCCTGGCGCTGCAACGCCCCCAACTGGCGCTTCAGTTCTTGAATCAGGTCTTGCAGCCGCAGCAAATTTTGCTGCGTGGCTTCCATCTTGCGTTGCGCGGCCTCACGCCGATGGCGAAATTTGGAAATTCCCGCCGCCTCTTCCAATAAATAGCGCCGTTCCTCCGGTTTGGAAGAGACGATCTGGCCGATTCGGCCTTGTTCGACGATCGAGTACGCCTTGGTCCCCGTTCCGGTCCCGAGAAACAGGTCGATGATGTCTTTCAATCGGCACGGGGTCTTATTAATGAAATATTCGCTCTCGCCGGAACGATAGAGTCGTCGTCCGACTGTGATTTCGGCGTAGTCGGCGAATTCGGCCGGGGCGCGGCCGTCGCTGTTGTCGAACGTGATGAAGACACTCGCCATCCCCATCGGGGCGCGGGACTGGCTGCCGGCGAAGATCACGTCGAGCATTTCCCCGCCGCGCAGATGTTTGGCGGATTGCTCGCCCATCACCCAACGAATCGCATCGACGACGTTGCTCTTCCCGGACCCGTTCGGTCCGACGATCCCGGTAATGCCGCGTTCAAATTGGATGATGGTCCGGTCGACGAACGACTTGAATCCGACCAATTCGATAGATTTCAGATGCATAAGCAGCTCACAAATATCATGGCCTTTTGTGTCGCGTAAAGAATTCTCTGCATAATCCTATTGATTTTTCTCGGGGAAAGCAGGTACGAGGGCGGAACTTCATCGGGGGCAGGGAATATTTTCTAACATTAATATTGTGCCACCGGCTAACAGGGGGATTCTATGCGACAGAACGACAACATGCAGTCAACGGTCTGGGGCGCAGTGCGGGCATGCGGCGCGGCGTTGTTGCTCGTCACGGCGGCCTGCGGCAGTAGCACCGGCACCGACACGAGTAGCAGTAGTGGCGGATCGAGCAGCAGCAGCGGCGGGAGCTCCACCACCCGCAACGTGACCGGTTCGGTCTCGCTCAGCTCGCTTTCCACCTCGCTGAGCGCCAAAGGGGCCAAGACCGCAGTCGATGCCTGTACCTCGGTCTCCATCTGTTGCACCGGCTACACCGGCGAATCCTGGACCGTGGCCACGTTGAACAGCGATTGTACCTTTACATTGGCGTTGCCGCTGGAAAACTACTGCTTCTGCGGCTTCTTCACCGGCACCGACGCCGACAGCGACAACTGCCCCGACACCTACGCCAACTACGTACTGGAAACCATCCCGGTCTTTGAAGACGTCGGCGGCGCGGTGGACGACATCGACCTCGGCGAATGCGACGGCGACGGCTGCGCAACCGATGTCGACACCCAAGTCGACGTGGACCAAGACGGTATTGCGAATAGCGACGACACCGACGACGACGGCGACGGCACCGCCGACACCGACGACGACTACACCGACGATGGCTGGCTCAACGCGTGGCAAATCGACCTCGACGGCGACAGCCTGCCGGACATCTTTGAAGATCTCTGGGCCGACTACACCGATGCCGACGACGACGGGATTCCGAACTTCCTCGACTTCGACATCGACGGCGACGGTGAAGACAACCTGACCGACACCGACGACGACGGCGACGGGACTGCGGACGACACCGACACCGACGACGACGGCGACGGCATCGCCGACAGCGAAACCTGGGACGACGACGACGGCGACGGCGTCTGGAACTTCCTCGACGGCGACAGCGACGGCGATGGCCTGTTCGCCGACTTCGACGACGACGACGACAACGACGGCACGGACGACACGACCGACACCGACGACGACGGCGACGGCCTGACCGACGCCCAAGAAGAAGACGATACCGACGGCGACGGCTTTCCCGACATGATCGACACCGACGACGACAACGACGGCACGGCCGACACGGCGGACGACGACGACGACGGCGACGGCACGCCGGACGCCTCCGATCCGGATGCTATACCGGACGATGAACAGGGATCGCCCTCGTGCTCGGACGACTTCTCGTGTCAACAGATCGTGGAGGAAAATTCCCCGATGCTTGGTGTGATCGGCGCCACGTCATGTAATGATTCGAGCCGGTGTCAGACCGATTGCAACCAACTGACGTCGACCGAAGAGGTGTCGCAATGCACCGCCGGATTCGAATCGGCCGGGAACACCTGTACGGATAACATCTGCACCTTCTAACCAGCTAGGGGGCTATGACGTTCACCTCCACAGGCGAGCTCCTCGGCGGGCTCGCCTTCTTTTTCTTCGGACTCCATTCCGTGCGCGAGGGGATGCAGCTCTACGCCGGCGATCGCCTGCGCAATATCCTGTTGCGACTGACCGACAACCGCGTGAAGGCCTTCAGCTTCGGCGCGTTGGTCACGATGATCCTGCAAAGCAGTTCGGCCACGTCCGCATTATTAGTGGGACTCGCGGATGGCGGATTGCTCACGCTGAACCAAGCCTTCGCCGTGATCCTCGGCGCCGACGTCGGGACTACGGCCGTCGTCTTTCTGTTGGCCGCCCATTCCGTGCACGCGTATGCGTTAGTGGCGATCACGATCGGATTCGGACTCTATCTCGTCGCGTCGCAGCGTTCGTTGCGCTACCTCGGCCAAATCATCTCCGGGATCGGACTGGTATTTTACGGCATCGCGATCACGGTGCACGCGATGGAGCCGTTCCGCGAGGCGCATTGGGTCCAAGAATTGCTCGCCGCGTTGGCCGTGAATCCCTTTTGGGCCGTGGTCGGTGCGGCGCTCTTTACAGCCTTAGTGCGCTCGAGTGCGGCCACGCTCGGTATCGCGCTCAGTCTCGCGTATTCCGGAATTCTCACCTTGGATGGCGCGTTGCCGTTCGTGCTCGGCGCCAATCTCGGGACCACGATCACGGCAGCGATGGCCGCGGTCGGTGGCAACGTGAACGCGCGCCGCGTGGCGGGCGCACATCTCGTCAGCAAATTAATCGGCGTTGTCATCGTGTTCCCGTGGATGGGCGCGGCGGCCGTGGGGCTGCACACGCTATCCGGCCTGCTGCGTACCTGGCAAACGCCGTTTGACGGCGGTGTCGGACTCGAAATCGCGCTGGCGCACTTTCTGTTTAATTTCGGTGTCACGTTGGTCTTTCTGCCGCTGCTGCCGATCGGCGTGCGCCTCATTTGTCGCCTGATTCCGGAAGGGATCCAGCCGGAACGCTACGGCCCGCGCTATCTCGACGAACGCGCGCTGGAAACACCGTCGTTGGCGCTGGCCCAAGCCGCACGCGAAGTGTTGCGGATCGCGGGGCTGGCGCACGAGGCGTTTCATCACAGCATCGCGCTGTTCGAACGCGGTCCCGATTTCTTTGCCGTCGTGGAGCGCATTGAGGCCGTCGACGACAAACTCGATTGTCTGGATCGCGGCGTGCGTTTTTTTCTCGCGAAGATGAGCCAAGAACTGCTGACCGAAGAGCAAGTGAAGGCACAGTTGGGCCTCCTCGACATCGGGTCGAGCTTGGAAGAAGTCGGCGATATCGTCTCGAAGGAAATGATCCAGTTGGGCCGCAAGCGTCACGATCGGCAACGCACATTTTCCGATGAAGGACTCGACGAGCTGCGCGTGTATCACGCCAAATTGGAAGATTTGTTCACGATCGTCATCGGCTGTCTCACTACGCACGATCCCGTGTTGGCGCGCGATGCCGAAGGCCGGAGCCGGATGCTGATTTCGATGGAAGAAGATCTGCGGCTGGCGCATTTGCGGCGCTTACACGAAGGGGTGAAAGAGAGTATCGAAACCAGTTCGATCCATATCGACTTGCTGAGCGACTTCAAACATGTGGCGCAGAAATTGGGCCATGTCGCGCGGATCAGTCTGGAACCGGGCCGATGAGCGCTGAATCTCGCCCTCTCCCGTTGGGGAGGGTAAGGGCGCGGCGACTGAGTCGCTGCATGGCCCGCGGCAGTGGTGACAACGATGCGACGAGCAGGAGCATCGTTCACCATTAACAGAAGGGTGAGGGGGAGGCGTGAAGAAGAATCCCATCTTCGTCGCACTGGATCGTCCCGACCTGGATGCCGCATTGCAATTGGCGCAGGAGTTGGCGCCCCACGTCGGCGGATTCAAAGTCGGCTTGGAATTGTTGAACACCGCCGGCGCTCCGCATGTCGTCGCTGCACTTCGCGATTATGGCCTCCCGATTTTTTTCGACGGCAAATTTCACGATATTCCAAACACGGTGGCCGGCGCAGTGCGTGCCGTCGCGCGGCTCGGCGTGACGTGGTGCAACGTACATGCGGCCGGCGGTTCGGCGATGATGCGCGCGGCCGTCGCGGCGGCGCATGAAGGCGCCGAGGCCGCAGGCGTGGTGCCACCGGCGGTGTTGGCGGTCACTGTGCTGACGAGTCTGACCGTAACGGATTTGCAGCAACTGGGCGTGTGGCAGATCCCGAACGACGCAGCATTGCAGACGGCGGTCGTCACGCTGGCCGAACGCGCGCAAGCCGCGGGATGCGCCGGCGTGGTGGCCTCGCCACAGGAAATCGCCACCATTCGTGCTGCATGCGGTCGCGAGTTCCTGATCGTGACGCCCGGTGTACGGCCGACGTGGACCGGAAGCCAAGACCAAGCGCGCATCATGACGCCGCACGACGCGCTGGCCGCCGGAGCGGATTATCTCGTGATCGGCCGTCCGATCACCAATCCGTCGCCGGATGTCGGCACTCCGGCGGCTGCAGCGCAGCGCATTCTGCAGGAGATTGATGGTACCCCCCCTCTCCCCGTTGGGGAGAGGGGAGGGCGAGGGGGAGGCCTATGACCGCTGACGACATCTTCCGCCGCTTTGAAGAGCTCGGCGTGTTGATCACGAACAACCATTTCGTCTACGCCTCCGGACGTCATGGCAGCGCATATGTCAACAAAGACGCGCTCTATCCGCACACCGCCGCCGTGCGCGAACTCTGTCAGAGTTTGGCGGGGGCCTTTGTCGGCCATGGCATCGAGGCTGTGGCCGGGCCCACAGTCGGCGGCGTGATCCTCGCCACGTGGACCGCGTATCTGCTCTCCCAAGCGGAGTTGCGCGACGTGTTGGCGTGTTATGCGGAAGAGCGCGTCGGTGCCGACGGCCATAAAGAGCGCTACTTCGGACGCGGCTATGACCAGCTGATCCGCGATCGCCGCGTCCTGATCGTCGAAGATGTGTTGAACACCGGCGGCTCGGTGAAGCTGGTGGTCGATGCCGTTGTCCGGGCCGGCGGCACGCCGGTCGCCGTGCGCGCGCTCTGTAATCGCGGCGCCGTGGCCGCCGAAGACGTCGGCGGCGTGTCGGTCAGCGCGCTCGTCGATCTCGCGCTCGAAAGTTGGCCCGCCGACGCGTGCCCGTTGTGTCGTCGCGGTGTCCCCGTCAGCCCGCTTGTCGGCAAAGGCGCGCGTTCTTGAAGCGCGTCCCCCGTGTAAGGGAATATGTTTTTAGCCTAATTTAAAGACGCCTTAACAATATCAGTTGCCAATAAGCCCACTAAATATTAGGCTAATTTCATGGAGGACAATTTCGCCGATCGGGATCGGGAGCTGGCGTTGCTGGATGGCTTGTGGATGAAAAAGCCGGCCCAGCTGGTCGTGGCCTATGGACGGCGGCGCATCGGCAAGACGGCCTTGCTCGATTACTTCGCTAAGCGGCGCAAACTGCTGCACTGGATCGCGTATCGTTCGACCAGTCATGAATTGCTCTCCAGTTTTTCCCAAGCGTGTTACGCGTTCTTGCATCCGGGCGAACCGACGCCGCCGGATTTTACGTACGGGAGTTGGCGCGTCGCGCTCGACACGTTAGCACTGCATGCGGAAAAGCAACGCGTCGGCATTGTGATCGACGAATTTCCATATCTGATCGAGGCCGATCCTTCCATTCCATCGCTGCTGCAAGCCGAATGGGACAAGAAATTATCTCGAACCAGAATCTTTCTTGCGCTGTCCGGATCGCGGATGGGGATGATGCGCGACCAAATCTTGGCGCCGCGCGGTCCGTTGTATGGACGCAGTACGGCGCTGCTCCACCTCGAGGCGATTCCGATCACGGCCCTCCACGAATTTTTCCCTCGCTTCAGCCCGGTCGCGTTAGTCGAGGCATACGCTGTCACCGGAGGCGTGCCGAAATATTTCGAATGGCTGCACCCTCACCAACCGGTGCTGAAAAGCGTCGAAACCGCGTTGCACGAACAAACGACGTTTCTTACGGCGGAGCCGGAGTTCCTGTTGCATGAGGAATTTCGCGAGACGCGGATTTATCTCGCGATCCTGCGGACCTTAGGGCGGCGGGCCTTGGAGGCTAGCGCGATCGCACAGGTCTGTGGCATCGACAGTAAAGTGCTCTCCCGCTATCTGGATCAACTGATGGCGCTGAAATTCGTGGAGCGCCGTGTGCCGGCCGATCAGGACCCTCGCAAGAGCCGCAAAGGGCGCTACGGCATCCGCGACGAATTCCTCAGTTTCTTTTTTCACTTTATCGCGCCGCATTTGCCCGATATCGAACGGGGGCGGCTGCAACACGTCATTCGCATGCTGCGCAAAGGCTTCGACGCGTACGTCGGGCGTGCGGTGTTCGAACGTTTGTGTCAAGATTGGGTGGCGCGCCAAGCCGATGCCGAACGGCTGAGTTTCACGCCGACGGCCGTGGGACCGTATTGGGACCGCACGATGCAAATCGATGTGCTCGGCATCAGTGCGCGGGAGCGGGCAATGCTGGTCGGCGAGTGTAAGTGGACACCGCATCCGGTCGGCGTTGAAGTCGCCGACGCACTGTTAACCAAGGCCAAACGTCTGACGGCCGCGAATGATTACCACGCGCAACTGATGCTCTTCAGCCGCAGTGGTTTTACCCCCGCACTCCGCGAAGCGGCGCGCAAAAAGCATTACCAGCTGGTGTCGTTGCCCGAATTGCTCAAGCATTGACATCGGGGCGCTGCGCCTAAATGCAAGCCGCCTTGAATTGGGTGGGGTTGTTTGCGGGCACGCCGCTACTAAAATCGCACGCGACGGTGGTCGTTCCGCCGGTTGTCGTGCAGGACGCGGCGAGGAATCCCGTGATCGTCTCCGCGGTCGGTGCGGCGATGATGGTCAGATCCACGACGAACGTATAGGTCAACTGATCCATCGTCAGGAGACATCCGTTCCCCCCGATCGCTCCGGAGAAAGTGGTCGTAAAGGTCCGGTTATTCCCGACGTCTGCATACGTGCCGCTAATGGCCATGATCCCATTTGTTCCGGCGCAATTCCCCATCTCTGCAGACAGGCTGAATGCCCCATTCTCGTCTGTACCGCTGACGCTGGCCGGTCCGCCGGATGTGCAATGCACGTGTTGGCTCAGGGATTTCGCTGTCGCTGTGATGTCGGTCGGCGTGCCGACGTTGAGCGACGTGCTGACGACCTCGGCAATCGTATCCCATGTCGTGAAGATATCGGCGGGCACATCTCCGGTCCCACTGCCGGTTGCTGGGACGCCGTCGCTCTCTTCATCCGCAGCGGAGTTGGAGGCGCTGACGTTTCCACATCCGCAAAGAACGCCGGCGACGACCCAGCACAGGAGTCTCGACGGAACCTTCATGGGAGTGCCACGGACATTCATGTCCACTGACTCCTAGCACAGTTCTCTTGTTCGATACCACCATCACTCGCTGAGGATCCATTTGAATATGAACGGCGCTTTCCCCAACCGATACGAAGTCCGCTTCCTGGCGATCACCTCGGGACATCGGGATATAATTCGGCGTCGCTACTCCAGATCTCACGGGAGAGACCGAGGGCATAATACTCGGCCGCGCTGATCGCAGGGGTCTCGTCCAACCGATGCACTTGGAGCCAGCGCCGCAGTGTCTGCATGACCTCCGGCGTCAGCAGGGAATCGTCCGCACGAGGACGTAGGCCTGGGCAATCGCCGACCAACATGGCCCCGGAGAGGAGGCACGCGGCCTTGATCTCGGGCGCGAGCACGCGATCCGCGAGCCACGGGACGACCTGGAAGCGGGGATTGGTTCGATCAATGGCGTCCTGCGGCCCCGCTTGCAGCCGAACCGCGAGTGGCGGCTCTGAGCTGGTGAGGCAGCGCCGCGGTGGAAAATCCGTTGGGAACGGCGGTGGTTCCGCCCACAATCGAACTGCGGCCCGCATTTCAAGATAATGCGCTGCGCCGGTTAATGCGGTAAAGAGGCCAAGATATCCGCTGGCCGGTGCGGCAATCTCGCCGGTTACGATCCAGCCATGGAGTTCTGAAATGCCGTCGCGCCAAACGGCTGGCACGTCCCTTGCCCACGCCGCCTCCACACGGAGTGCCTCGTAGTAGATATTGAACAGCGCGCCCGGATCGCCCTCGGGGAGGGGCTGAGTCCATCCGCCGCCGCAACGTCTTTGGAAGAGATCGCGTCCATGTTGCAAGAGCTTCGCGACGATCGGAGAATCTGCATAGAGCCATCCGGCGTGTGGCGCCACGCACTCTGAGATGGCGGACCAATATCGCCATTGGTTGTCGCCGGCAGCGATGGCATCGTTGATCACTTCGAGCGCCGGCAGTGCCTGCTCCAGTGCAGTGGAAGTGTGCGCTGCGTCGCCGGCGGCCATATGGCGGGCCAGTTCCGCGCGCCGCACCAGCGTCGCAGGCGTCATTTTGGCGCCATCGCGAATCAATGGTTGCATTGCGCGCAGTTTTTCCAACGCACGCCACTGTGTGTTCGATCGTTGCGGTGGGGGTTTGAGTGTCAACATGGGATCTCCGTTGAGTCATCTGCGCCAGCGCCCCGACGCGTTGTTTATCCGACGTGTAGTCGCAACCAAACGCCGCCCGCAAGCGAAAAAATGCCGAGCCGCTTTCGCGTGCGAGAGGCACCCCGCATTGCTTCCCTTTCCCACGAGCCTGTGTTATCGCGCCCTCCGTGACTCCACGAGACGTCGCGGCGGTAGTGCGCTATTGGCGGGACGGGGCAACGAGCGATCTCCGTTCCGCCGGCCTGTTGTTGCGCGGACGACAATGGCTGCAAGGCCTCTTTTTTTGCCATCTCGCGATCGAGAAGACGTTGAAGGCGCGGATTGTCCACGATGGGGCGGGGCATGCGCCCCATGTCCACAATCTGCTCTACCTGGCCGGGAAGACAAGACTGGCGCTCGATAAAATCCAGTTGGCATTTCTCGAAGAGATGAACCGGTACAACATCGAGGGCCGGTATCCCTCCTATCAGGCGGCGATGCGGAAAACGTTGGGACGAATGAACGCGCTTCCGTTGTATCGTCGGACGACGGAGTTTGTGACATGGTGCCAAAAGGGCTGTTGAAAAAATTGCAACGATTGCGGCAGTGTATCGAGACGGCGCGGATTCCGGTGTCGCACCTCGTGCTCTTCGGGTCGCGCGCCCGTGGCAAGCCTCGCCGCGAGAGCGACATCGATGTCTGTGTCGTTTCCCCGGCCTTGGGCAGAATGCGTATCGCGGAAGGCGTGCGACTCAGCTTGATCGCACACGAAATCGACCTGCTCTTCGAGATTGTCCCGTGTTCTCTGCACGACTGGCGCAACGATCGCCGTTCTCCGCTCCTCCACGAGATCCGTACCACGGGAATCGTGCTGTAATATGTTGCGCGAAGGCCTTCCCTTCACGGAATGAATCTGCTACGCCGCTCGCACGATCATGTCATTTCAGGGGGAGCTCCAAGGATTGTGGCGGCCGGTGCCGGAGGCACTCGCACGGGCCTGCGCCGGGACCGGACAGGCGGTGGCCGCGCGGGTGCGGATCGTGGCGCCGCATCTGACGCCGCGACAACTCTGGCGCACTGCTCGCCAATTGCGGTGGCGCCACGTGCGACACGGCGGGCTTTTGCTGCGGCGAGGGCTGCATGCGTATCGCCACCAACTCGACGTCTCATTAGAATGGCGCGCCGCCTCCACCGGCGGATTGCTCGGTGTCTTCATCCTCTTCCTGCTGTGGGCCGGGCCGCATCTCCCCAAAGGGCCGCCGCCGCGCTTGGCCACGATCGCGACGCCGGAACTCCAAAAGTTGGCCGAAGCGGCCGAACCGCCCGATCCGGCGGCAGGGTTGCATGTGCTGGCGCGGACTCCGGAAGGGCGTGTCTCGCCGCAGATCGACGGCATCAAGATATTGTTCGACCACTCGATGGTCGCGATGACCGACGTCGATCCCGACAAACATCCGACGATTCCGCTGACGATTCAGCCGCCGATCCCCGGCGAATTTATTTGGTTCGGGACCAAAGGCGTCCGCTATCGTTTCACCGATCCGCTGCCGCCCGCCACGCAATTCACCGTCACGCTCCCGCGCGAATTGCAGGCCCTCGACGGCAAGACGCTGACCCACGACGAATCGTGGACCTTTTTCACAGCGGGACCGGAAATTGTCCGCGCCACGCCGGAGAGCGGGATGGCCTATCTGCCGCTCCGCACCCCGATCCGCGTCACGTTCTCGCTCCCGATGCAACGCACAGGCGTCGAACAGGCATTCCGCTGCGATCAACGTCCCAGTGACGATCCGAAGGCCACGCCGCGCCCCTGTGCCGTGAAATTCCAATTCAGTTGGGAGACCGATCCGAAAGACCGCGAGGTGTTCGTCGCGACGCCGGAACAGCCGTACGCAGCGGGCGTCGATTATGTATTTTATCTCCCCGCCGGATTGTTGCCGGAGCACGGCGTGCAAGGGACCGCAAAACTCCTTTCGGTGGACGCCTCCACGGCCGGACCGATGCAGCTCAGCACGGTGTCGATCGCGCATCCATTCCCGGCGAACGACGAGATCGCGACAGAGCTCTATGATCGCGAACAAGATGACGCGCCGAAAGGAAAAGCGTCGAAGTTCGAGACCCGCTACGCGACCGGCGACCTCTGCTTCGCGTTCAGCAATCCCGTCGATCGCAAGAGTTTCGAAACCGCAGTGCAAGTGGTGCCGCGCGGCGCCGCGAAGCCGGACCCGACTTTCCGCGTCAGTTACTATTACGAAGACGAGGTCGAGGCGAGCGACGACGATCGCGCGGCTGCGCAAACGCCGGCCGATCTCCCGCACCGCACCGCGTGCATCACCGCCGACCTCCGTTTCAATACCGCGTATGAAGTGCGGCTTGCGCGCGCGATCTTGGATCGCGACGGAAAGCCGGCGGACTTAGGCAAATTCCCGCAGCCGCTCCGCTTCACCACGTCGCACGCATGGTTGGAAGGGCAACTGACCGTCACGAAGTCGTTGCTCAATGCCCGGACGCCGCCGTCGCTGCCGTTCACCAGCATGAACGCGGAGAAAGTCGAAGTCACGTTGGTTCCGTGCGATCGGGCACGCCTGGCCGCGATCTTCGGAGAAGGAACGGCGTGTCATGAAGGCGACGAGGACGAGGAAGCAGAAGCGGAGTCGACCGAATCGGACGATGAAGGCGATGGCGACGCGGCGAATCCGCGCGCCGAGAAAAAGAATCCATGGGAACGGACGATTCCGATCGACAGCGAATACGACGTCTATCACCACGGCCGGATCGACATCGCCGGACTCTATCCGGACTTGAAGCCGGGCCTCTACGAAGTGCGCGCCACGTTCCACCCGATGTCCGAGATCACGCTGAAGCGCAAACGCGTGACGCTCGGAATCGAACACGAGGCGCTCGTCGGTTCCGATCCGGTGACCGATTTCACGCAAGTGTTGCTCACTGAAACCGCGTTGGCGCTGAAGCGCTTCGAAAACCAATTCCTCATTTGGGCGGTCGATATCCAAAACGGCGCGCCGCGCGCCAATCTCCCGCTCCAAGTCTGGAACTTCGAACAACTCGTCGCGACCGGCTGGACCGACGACCAAGGCCTGTTTCGTTTCCTCAGCAACACGATCGATCCGAATGCCGAGTTGACGGTGATCGCCGACGATCCGCGTCTGATCAGCGCGTTGCGGACGGAAAAAGATCAGCAAGGCATCACACCCGCCGATTTCGGGTACACCTATCAACGGCCGTGGTTCGTGAAGAATTATTATGTATGGTTCCACACCGATCGGCCGCTGTATCGTCCGGAACAGACGGTGCATTTCGGCGGCTTCCTGCGCGGCCTGCGCGACGGTGTCTATCACTTGCCGCGCGAAGTCGATTATGTCGATGTCACGATCGCCGATTCCAACGGCGACGAGATCTACGCCAAACAACTGTCGGCATCCGCGAATGGCGTGTTCGGCGATTCGATCACGCTCGGCGATGACGCCATCCCGCGCGGCCGTTATTGGATTACCGCGCGTGTGCCGACGGTCCGCTGGTCGGGCGAAGTGAGCACGCAGGCCTTCAAACAGGCGTTCTATGTTGCCAGTTATCGGAAGCCCGATTTCACCGTAGGCCTCACGCCGGAGCGCGCGGAAGTGGTCAGCGGCGAGCCGATTAAACTCACGGCGTTCGGCCGCTACTTCTTCGGCGCTCCGTTAGCCCATGCTGAAATCGCGTGGGCGATCCGCCGCGAAGGCTTCCGCTTTACCGCAAAAAAGTATCCCGACTTTACGTTCGTGGATGAAGAAGCGATCCAGCACGCCATTCAAGTGCGCACGGAAGCTGGTCGCGTCGAGCACGACGAATCGGAATATTACGACGGCGATGGCGACGACGTGTTGGCCGGCGTCTACGCGACCGATTCGCACGATCGCCACGACGATCCGAAAGTGAAGATCGAAAAAGGGGCAGGGCCGTCGAAGACCACGCTCACCGGACGTGTAGTGCCGGGCACGGAAGCGGGGCTGGATGCGGATGGACTGTTCACGATCGAATACACGCCGACGCTGCAAGACGATTTGACCTCGCAAGTCTATACCGCTTCGATGACGGTCAAGGAATGGGGCCAGGAGCTGACCGCCGTGGCCGATCTGCGGATCCACAAAGCGGGCGTCTATGTCGGCCTCAAACCGGCGCGGCGCGTCTATTTGCGCGGCGAATCGATGCCGATCGCGCTCGTCACGCTCGATACGGCCGGCAAACCGATCGCACAACAGCGCGTCACGTTGACGCTGGCGAAGCGCGATTACATGACAATCAAGAAGCGGACTCCCGACGGCGATTGGGTCTTCGTCTCCGAACCGAAAGACACGGTCGTCGAGGAAACGAGTGTCACGACCGATGCCAAAGGGGAAGCGACCTACACGCCGCTCGCGGCGGAAGGCGGCAGTTATCGGGTCACTGCCACGACCGCCGATACGCGTGGCAACGCGATGCATGCCGGCTTGGAAGTGCGCGTCGGCGGCGCCACCGATGCGGCCTGGCCGATGCACACCGAAGATCACGTAGACCTCGTCCCCGATCGCGCTGCGTATCACGTTGGCGATACGGCACGCATCCTGATCCCATTCCCGACCGAAGGGACGCGGGGATTGCTCACGATCGAACGCGCCGGGATTCGTGAATCGCGGCTGATGGAATTCGCTCCGGGTGAAAACGTGATCACGCTCCCGATCCAGGAAGCGTACGTCCCGAACGTGTACGTGGGACTGTTATTGTTCCGCCCGCAGGGCGCCGAATCCGCCGTGATGAAAGTCGGTTTGACCGAATTATCGGTCGATGCCGATGCGAAACGCGTCGCGGTCGACTTTACGCCGAATCAATCGGTCTATGCCCCAAAAGACACGGTGCGACTTGGGATCCGCACCACCGATCAAGCCGGACACGGCATTCCGGCCGACTTGATCGTCAGCGTCGCGGACGAATCGGTGTTGCGTTTACTCGATTACCAAAGTCCCGACTTAGTCCGCCGTTTCTATTTTCCCCGCCATCTCGGCGTGCTGACCGCGGAGAACATGCTCCATTACAAGAGCGGCGATGTCGGCGATGCCGGTGTGGAACAGAAGAAACGCAGCAAGTTCCTCGATACGGCTTTTTTTACCGCGCAAGTCCACACGGACGCGAACGGGCAAGGAACGGTCGAGTTCACTTTACCCGACAACATTACGACTTGGGTGGCGGAAGCGTTCGCTATTACCGCAGACACGAAAGTCGGCTCCGCCTTCACGACCTTCCGATCGGTATTGCCGACGTTCCTCCGTCCGGCGTTGCCGCGTTTCTTGGCCGTCGAAGACACCACCAACGCGCCGATCTTTTTGGAAAATCCGTCGAAGGAACGTTTCAGCGGCGAGTTGAGCGTCCAGACCACGGCGCCGTTGCGGCTGACCGGCGCGAAGTCCTGGCCGGTCGTCGTCGAGCCGGAGGGCCGCACCACGGTGCTGCTCGGGCTCGAAGGAGTGAAGCCGGGACGCGGCACGCTGATGCTGACCACGCGCGACGCGCATGCCCGTCCCGTGGATGTCTTAGAGTTGCCGCTGCAAGTATCGGATCGTTCGATCCCCAGCATTTACAGTGCCGTCGGTGCGACGCGCGCCGAGGCGCGCGAAGTGTTCACGCTGGACGTCGGCGCACGGCCGGAGCGCGGCGGTCTGGAGGTGAGTATCGGCACCACGCCGCTCAAGGTGTTGCGCGATGCGCTGCAATATTTATTCGAATATCCGTATGGCTGCGCGGAGCAGCGCACGTCGGCGTTGCTCGGACTGTGGCAATTGCTCGACCTGTTGCCGGAGCGGGCAGAAGGTGCGGCCTCGCCGGTCTTGCCGCCGTTGTTGGCCGATTTAGTGGTGCAACAATACAAAGTGAAAAAGAAACCGGTCGATGTGGCTTGGCTGCAAGAGCGGTTACACCGTGGCCTTACCAGTCTGTACGACTTCCAAATGGCAGACGGTGGCTTCGCCTTCTGGCGCGAAGACGGTATGGCCGACCCAGTGCTGAGTGCTGAAATGGCGCGGGCGTTGGCGTTGTTCGAAGCGGTCGGTGTCGCAGTGGACACGAATCAACGCGACAAGCTCGCTCGCTATTTAGAAGATTTGTTATCCCGTCAGAAACCCTTCGTGGAACCGAAGCCCGGAAAAGTCGATCGCCGACAGTTCGACGCGGACGGACGCGCGCAATTGGTCTGGGGCTTGGCCGCGCTTGACGCGAAGCGCGCCAAACCGGCGCTGGCGAGTCTGCTTGAAGTGCGCGATTTGATGAGCGCGCGTGGTTTGGCGGCGCTCGCGCTGGCGATGCACGAGATGGGCGATGCCGCGGATAGCGGAGAGAAAAAGGCCACGGTGAAGCGGCTGCGGAAGTTGGCGCAGGTGACGAAAGGCGAGCGCGGTGAACAAGCCGCGTGGGCCGATCCGGCGCGGGTGTGGGACGGCACGACCATGACCGCGATTGCGTTGGAGGCATTACTGACGCGGGATAATGCCGGAGAAGATCTGGTCGACGCCGCAATGCGCGCGGTCATGAGTCGCGCGCGCGGCGGGGATTTCGGCCATACGCGGGCCACGCGCGAGGCGTTAATTGCGTTGTGGCAATACAGCCAATCCAGCAAGACCGAAGAAAGCGGGATCGCGACCACGTTGCAAATCGGCGGACGGACGCGCACCGAGTCGTTAGCGGCGTTTTCTCCGACCGCGTGGCTGCACGAACGGCTGAGCATTGCGGAATTGTCCGCCGAGCCACAGCCAACGCCGCTCGTGATCCGCAAATCGGCGGATGTCCCCGGAGCGCTGTATTATCAAGCGCTCCTCACGACCTATTTGCCGATGGAACAAGTCCCGCGACGGGAAGACGGGATCATCATCGCGCGCGAATTTTACGCGATGGACGACGTGCGCGAAGCACGCCCACTGGCCACATTTACCGTAGGACAAAGTTACAAGGCCGTGCTGACCGTGATGCCGCTGACTGCACTTGATCAACTCGTCGTGGAACATTTGATTCCCGCCGGATTCGAGCCTGTCGATTTCAGTCTGGCCACTGCGAATCCGGAATTGGCCGCCGGGTTGCGCGACGCGGTCGATGCCGATATCAAGAGTCCCTCGCTGGTGCCGCCGGACTTCAGTCACGAAGAAATCCATGACGATCGCGTGATGTGGTACGCGCGCGTCGCGAGTGCGGGCATTTACAAATTACGCCACGTGGTGCGCGCCGCAACGGCCGGCACCTATCGCGCTCCCGGCGCGACCGCCCAACCCTTCTATGACGCCGCCTACGGCGCCCGCAGCCGTTCCCTGACAGTCACCGTGACTCCTGCGGGTTCGCAAAATTGACGCTTCGCGAATATTCGCGAATATTCGCGAATGCGCGATTGACAGGCGTCGCGCCTTTCTGTACTCTAACAATATGAAATTAGAAGAGATTCTCTCTGAAGGCGAGGGGTATCGCCAGGAATTCAAAGAGGGGCTTGCCCGGATTGACCGCGCGATGGTCGGATTCGCGAACGCCGGCGGCGGAACCATTTATGTCGGCGTGCGTGACGACGGCACGATTCTCAAAACGCCGCTGAACAACCGATTGCGGGCGCAGATCGCAAATATCGCGGCGGAGTGCGATCCGGCCGTCCCGATTACCATTGCCGCGATCGGGCCGATCGTGGCCGTGTCAGTCCCGGAGGGAGAAGACAAGCCGTACAGTTGCAAAGATGGATTTTTTCTCCGCAACGGCGCGACGACACAAAAGCTGACCCGCCAAGAGATGCTGGAATTCGTGGTGCGCGTCAATCGCGTGCAGTTCGATCGCCTGATCGCCGCCAGTGTCATCTACCCTCGGGACGTCGCGAAGGCCGCAGTACGGCGGTTTGTCGCGGAGGCCTCGTTGGAGACCGTGCTAGCCGACGTCGGCCAGGAACAATTTCTCCAATCGCTCGGGGTGGCACAGCGGCAACGTGGGCGGCTGTTGCTCAATCATGCCGGCGTGCTCTTTTTCGCCAAGCATCCCCAGTTGGTGATTCCCCACGCCACGGCCGGATTCACGCGTTATCAAGGCGTGGATAAAACGACCGTCGTGGAACGGAAACTCTATCGTGGGACGCTCATCGAACAAATTATGGAGCTGCTGCGAGATCTGCAACGCGCTATTCCCACCGGCTACGGATTCGATCGGGAACTGCGGCGCCAGGACTTGCCGCACTATCCGTTAGTCGCAGTGCGGGAGGCGGTGCTCAACGCCGTGATGCATCGTGACTACTTCGAAAACGGCGCGGAGATCAGCGTCGATCTCTATGCCGATCGTCTCGAGATCACGAATCCCGGCGAATTGCTCCCGGTACTTTCGTTGGAAACCTTGGGACAGCGATCGCTGCGCCGCAATCCGTTGATCGGCGATCTCTTGTATCGCTGTGGATGGGTGGAGAAACTCGGTTCCGGAATCCAGCGAATGCGACGCCTGATGGACGAGTGGCGATTGAAGCCGCCGTTCTTCACGTCCGGTGGCGGCTTTTTTTCGGTGACCCTCTTCGGCCCCAAGACGATGATCGACGTTACGGCCTTGCCGCAGTTGGCGGAGCGCGAGCGACAATTCCTTGCCGAGCAAAATCGGATCGACGAGCCGTTCGCCTCTCGTGTCTATCAATCCCGCTTCGCCGTCACGTTGCGCACTGCACAAAAAGACCTGACCCATTTAGTCCAAACCGGCCACCTCACGCGCGAAGGCAACGGCAAAAACGCACGCTATCGGTTTCGGTCGTAAGATTTGTCAGGATGACGGCCTACGCGGCTTGGTCGGAGACTTCGTCGGCGGTGTGCTCATCAGGACTTGGCGGTCAATTAAGACCCAGACTTCGTCGATGGCGGATTTATTGATGCGCTGTTCGCCGTTGCGCGCGGTCTTGACGCGCACGGAAGTGGATCGCTTGTTTTCCGGCTGAATCAGCAGCGTAATATTGTCGGTGATGCTCTTTTCACGCCAATGGCCGGGATGATGTTCGGTCCCGGAGACCCATTCGTTTTCGGTATGCTGTTTTTCTCCCAACAGCACGCCGGATGAGCGTTCCGAATGTTTGATTAAATAGCCTAAATCGAACAATGCCTCGGTCGCAGCAGTGAAGACGACATCGACGGGGGCGTTAATCGTGCGTGTCTCGAGCTGCTTGATCTCCGCCTGACTCATTGGCGGCGTGCTACTGAAGAGAAACGCGCAGCCGGAGAGCGGCAGCGCCAGCCAGCATAACAGGAAATATTTTTTCATAGATAGTCCTAGAAACTCGCAGCGCTCAGTCGATAGTCTTGTACGAGTTCTCGTTTATTGAAGTAAACGATCAGCATCGTGGAGCGGCGATGCGAGCTGACCCGTTGGCGACCATAGCCGGCCAAAATGATAGTGAGGAATCCGCCCGACGACGTAATTTCTTGCGACACTTGGTCGTAGGTCCAGATCTCGACGCCGTCTTTATGCGTGACGAGATTGGGCGGACCGAAAATTTCCAGCACCTCAGTCTGCGTGGTCTTCCCCGGCACGATGAATTTTTTCGTCATTCCGGGTGTCAGATTGCTCGGCCGCGTCGCGACCGATTCGGTGACACAGCCGACCGGGAGGAGGGCAGCGCCGACACACAGCAGGAGCCATACGCGACGTATTTTCATACGCCGGCCCTCTATCAGGAGGCGACCGCGATTGCAATCACCGCCGTGTCGCGCGATGTTTGGCCAGGACGGCAGCGGCCAGGGCGTGCCATTGCGGATCGGAACTGGTCGTGAGTGCTTCGACCGCGGCGACTTGGGCGGCCTGCTCGGATGGGTCGCCGAAGATGCCGCTGTGCAGCGCATACAGGGTCCCGCGGCGCAACAATGGGTCAGGCGAGCGCAAGCCTTTCACCCACACCCGTTCGGTCGCTATGCTGGGACCACAGCCCAAGGCTTGGCGGCAAAAGACTTCGAACAAATCCTTGAGGCTGCTGCGGGCATGCACGGGGGCATCGGACTGCGGATCGAGGCGTGTCAACAGCTTGCGTAAGTGGCCTTGCCGTGTGCTGGCGTCGAAGAGCGGCAGCAAACGCGCTAAACCTTGCTGCGCCTGATAGTCGATCCCTTGTACTCCCAGTTCGGCGCGGGCGAGCAGCGACACGACCGCCTCGTGGGCGAGTTCCATCGGGAGTTGTGGGGCCAATGCGGCCACGACTTGCGCCGCAGCTATGACTTGCAGTATGGCAGGACCGGTATCGTATCGGTTGGTGGTTCGGCTCAACAACTGCAAACTCCATCGACCGCCGGCGGTCGCTTCTTGCGCCGTCAACACGCCGGTCGTCGTGAGTGCGGCATAGGCTTTCAGATTGGTAATGACGCCGGCGGAATCCGGAAGCATCGCCCGCGTCCGTAGCCCTTGGGCCGCACGATTGGCACGCGCCGGATCCTTCGCGATCGCAGCCGCGAAGTCGGGAACGAGCTCCGCTGCTGCCTCGGCCACGCGCGCATCAGCGTCCTGCGTGAACGTCGCAATCCGCGCGGCCATGGTTTCGTTGCGGCGCCACGTATCCCGCAAGCCGGTATCATTCGCCCGCACTACTCCGCGATAGGCCTGGAGCAACGCGGCAGTCGTCCGAGCCGGCGGATCGGCCAGTAGTGCGCGCACGGCCTGCTCCTCGCTCCGTTGCGCGTTCGTGGTCAATGCGAGGACAGTGGCCGCATACTCTCGACCGACGGTCGCCGCGCCACCGCTGCGGACCAATAATTCACGGAGCGCTGTGGCCTCGCGCGCGGCCATCGCTGGTGTGGGATCCGTATATTTGACGGCCATCCGGTACAGATGGTCGGCGACGTCCGCCATTTGCGGATTCCACACGCAGACCGCTAATAGTTCGCGGGCCACGGCCAGTTCCCGGGCCAACGCCGGTTTCGGCAATGCGGCCACGAGCTGACCGTAGACCGATTCGGCGATATAAAATCCATCACGGTGCGGAGCGCTCAGGAACGCCGTGCGCAACGCCTCGATTTCCGCGATTAATTGGTCGGGCGGCAGCGTCTTTGCGAGGCCGACATACGTGTGTCCGGCCGCCTCCCACTCGCTGATGGAGCGATCGGTAATCTTCGCGCGAAATGCCGCCAGCCGCTGCGCCGTCGGCACATGAAACTTCCCCAGATGTTCCGTGAACTGGTCGTGTTCGTTGGGTGGAACGAGGTACCGATTCCCTTCTCCGTCGACGAACATAACCGTCGGAAAGACGGTGGCCCCGTATTGTTTGGCCAACGCCTCGTTCTCGGTCCGCAAAAAGCGGACTTGCCCTCCAAGGGCCTTCGCCTGCGCGGCAAAGGCCGGCGCGAAGGTCTTACACGGACCGCACCAATCCGCCGAAAACAGCACGGCCGCATATTGTCCCGGCTGCAATTTTTTCAATGCGGCACGCAGTTCTGCAGCCGTCTTGATGTCGCCGACCGTCGTCGGGAAAGTCGGCCGGCCCGCATCCAGAAATCCTGCGCTCCGGACAAATTGCGGAAACGAGGCCTTCGTCTTGCCTTGGGCGATCGCGTACGCATACCGCTCCTGCCAACTGGCGGTGCCGTCCCGATTCAAATCCGGGACTTTGCTACTCCAGAAATGCGGCGCGAAATCCTGACAGCAGACCGTTTCCCCTTTGCTGCCGGCCGCGATAAAGAGCGTGCGCGGATCGTCGGCAAAGCGATGGCTCCAGTTGCCGCTATAACATTGATCCATCACGACCACGCGCTGACCGTACGGCAATTCGTCCAGAAATTGGTCGACGCCCGGTGTCTTGCACCCCGTCGTGAGGCAGAGGCTTCCGGTCTCCTTTTTTTGGTCTCCGTGGCCAGTGGTATAAATAACGAGCTCGTCGTTGTCGTCGAGTTGCGCGCGTGCCCCAGTCAGCAGCGTCTTGATCCCCTTCAAATCGGCCTTCGCATAGTGGTCGTCGGGTCCGAGCGGCGTGGTCGGACGCTGCGGACTCGCCACATGGACGGTATATCCCTGGGCTTTCAGCGTCCGGATACTCCGCTCGACATTCTCGAGATGTCGCCCTTCGGTGTCGCCGTTGATGATCACGGCATGTTTTTGGATCGGCGTGGTGTTCATAATGACGTTCGGAGACTCCTCTCTAATGATATCGGCCGTGGACAGAGGGCAAGTTGCCCGCGGGCCGCGCAGAAAAACTCCGCTGTTCTTCAGTGGTTCCCGCTTGACAGCGCGGCGGCAGACGGTTCATGTGGCCCGCGCTATGTCACCTGCCGCTCCCTTCGAGTCCTATTGCACCTCCGTCGTCCGGCCGTTGGCGCAGACGACGCGCGTGGAACGGGAACGCCTGATTGCCGCGGCGCACTATAATTTATTCCGCCTCGCGTCCGACACGGTCACGTTCGATCTGCTCACCGACTCCGGCACCGGCGCGATCAGCAACCAACAACTTGCGGCGTTGATCATGGGAGACGAGAGCTACGCCGGCTCCACGTCGTTCGAGCAAATGAAGTCGGTCATTACGGAGCTGACCGGATTCCCGTTTGTGATCCCGACCCATCAAGGTCGCGGTGCCGAGAATGTCCTCCATTCGGCGTTAGTCCACGCCGGTGATGTGGTTCCCGGCAATACCCACTTCGACACGACGAAAGGCCATATCGAATTTCGCAAGGCCCACGCGATCGATTGCACCATTGAAGCAGGCAAAAATCCAACCAGCGATCATCCGTTCAAAGGCAACATCGATCTCGCCCGGCTGGAAGAAGTGTTGCAAGCGCATCCGCGGGAGCGGATCCCGTTTGTCCTCATTACCGTCACTTGCAATTCCAGCGGCGGACAGCCGGTCTCACTGGAAAACATCCAGGCCGTGAAGACGCTGTGTCATCGCTACGGTGTGAAGGTCTTTCTCGATATGGCGCGCTTTGCGGAGAATGCGTATTTCATCAAGACGCGCGAGGCCGCGTATCGCGATTGGACGATCCGCGCGATTTGCCGCGAAATGTTCCGCGACACCGATGGCGCGACCATGTCGGCGAAGAAAGACGCGATCACCGCGATGGGCGGATTCCTGGCCCTGCACGACGAAGACCTGTATCGCCACTGCGGGACGTTCAGCATCTTATTCGAAGGCTTCCTGACCTATGGCGGAATGACCGGCGGCACGATGGCCGCAGTCGCCGCCGGCCTGCAAGAGGCGACCGACTTCGCGTATTTGCAATCGCGAGTCGAACAAGTGGGGCGTTTCGGTGCCTGGCTGCAACAAGCCGGCGTGCCGATCGTGCTCCCGGTCGGCGGCCACGCCGTCTATCTGGATGCCTCGCGCTTCCTGCCGCATCTGCAACCGACCGCCTACCCCGCGCAAGCGTTGGCCGTCGCCGCGTATGTCGCCGGTGGCGTGCGCGGTGTCGAAATCGGCACTGTCCTCGCCGACCGCGATCCGGAAACCCGCGCCGAACGCCATCCACCGATCGAACTCTACCGCTTGGCCATTCCGCGTCGCACATACTCCGACAATCACTTGCGTTTTGTCGCCGACACCTTCGCCGCCCTACTCCAACAACGCGACACCATCCCCGGCCTCGAAATTATCTGGGAGGCCCCAATCATGCGCCATTTTACGTGCCAATTCCGAATTCAAGGGTAACGAATCTGTATGCACCTCGTCCTCGTCGCGCCGGAAATTCCACCGAACACCGGCAACGTGGCGCGGCTCTGTGCCGCGACGAACACGCCGCTCCATTTAGTGCGGCCGCTCGGGTTTTTTCTCGATGACCGTCGGTTGCGCCGCGCGGGACTCGATTACTGGACGCATGTCGAACTCCGCATTCACGACTCGCTCGATGCGTTGTGGTCGGTGCTGCCGATCGCACGAGCGTACTTCGTCAGCACGAAGGGGACGATTCCGTATACGCAAGTGGCCTTTGCAGCCGACGATGTCTTGGTCTTCGGCAGCGAAGGCGCGGGACTGCCTGCGCCGCTCTTGGCCGCGCACCCGGACCGCACCATCACGATCCCGATGTCCGGCCCCGTTCGTTCGCTGAATCTCGCCACCGCCGCCGCGATCGTGTTGTTCGAAGGTCTGCGGCAGCAATCCCGCTGAATGCGGGGCGCATCAGAGACGGCGAGTGCGCGATTATTGCAACAGTCGGCGTCCGCTGCGAAACAACAGGGCACACGCGATAGTCGACAACAGCCAGACGGTCAGCGCGCCAAGCAGCGTGATCGGGACCGAGAGTTCGGCATGGCCGGAAAACCCGAAACGAAGCACCGTGCTAAAGTGCGAAAATGGATTTGCATACAACAACCAATGGTAGTGCGCAGGAATGTGTTCGAGAGAGAAAAAACAGCCGCTAAAAAAGAGGAGCGGAATGATGACGTAATTTTCCATCACGCCGAACGAATTCCAATTTTTATAACTACACGCGAGCAAAATGCCGATGGACGCGAACGTGAATGTCATGAGCGTCCACCCGCAGATGAACATGATCGGATGCGCCGGCGGCTGTCGAAAAAAACAGAGCATGCCGGCTCCCAGCAACAACAGCGAGACGAGCAATGCACGCAAGACGGCGGCGAACAGATTGATGACGTAGAGATGGAGGCGCGAGATCGGGGCGGCGAGCAGATATTGTAAAGTTCCTTCGATGCGTCCGACGAAGAGCGCCATGCGCGCATTACTGGCGACCACGGTGAAGGTCGCGTACAGGATCACGCCGGGGAGCACGAGCGCGATTTTCGTCGGATCCACGAAGTACAATACGGTCAGCAAGAGGAAATTGGAAAAAACCGTATTCAATATGGTTTGCAATGGGCTTTGTAGGTAACGCCATATTTCGCGTTCGAGGCAACCAACGAAGGCGCGCCGTGCGGATGCATTCATAGATCGGCTCCGGCCGCGGGAAACACGGTGCGATACGTCTGGTGCAGCACCTGCGCGGCTGTAGTGGTGTTGGGGATCGGGAGGTCGCAGGCAATGACGCCCTGCGAGAGGAACAAGGCCCGAGTGCAGAGTGTTGCCACTTCTTCGAGGTTGTGGCTCGTCAGGATAATGGTCTTGCCTTGCTCACGATGGAGTCGCCGGATCATCGTGTAGAGAGTTTCTTTCAGATCCAGATCGATCCCGGCCGTAGGTTCATCCAAGAAAATGAGATCCGGATCGTGGACCAGCGCGCGCGCGAGTTGCAGCCGCCGTTGCATGCCGCCTGAAAGGGTTTCCGGGCGGCTGTGTTGTTTCGCGTGCAGTCCCACTTCGGCGAGGATGATCGCGGTCCGCTGTGTCGCCGGCGCGCGCGCCAATCCGTTGTAGCGGGCATGGAAGCGGACCGAAGCGTCGGTCCGAAAAAACCGATCCACGATCGTTTCCTGAAAACAGGTGCCGATGCGGTGTTTGGTCTGTTCGGGATGGTCGTGGATCGAGACGCCTTCCAGCCTCATTTCGCCGCAGTCGGGACGGACGGTCCCACAGACGCACCCGATCAACGTGGTCTTCCCGACCCCATTCGGACCCAGCAATCCGACGCACTCCCCACGGGGAATGTGCATATCGAGGCCACGCAGGATATTGGCGGTGCCATAGCTTTTGGATAAGCGTTCGATCGTTAGCATGGGGTACCGTCTGTCGAGCATTCCACATGCGGCGATTCGAAATCAAGCGCCGTTCACCTGCCTCCACGGTTACAATGATTCCGATTGTGCTTTCACGCCAATTTTCGTAAGAGCGGCTCCAACAATTACGAAGGGGAGGGCGTATGGGGACGGTCGTGGTAATGCCGCAGGGGGGGGCTATGCGCTACAAGAAGCATTTGAATGTGATTTTGGGGGGCATCCTCGTGCTGATGATCCTCCTGATGATGAGTCCGTTCGTGCAGGTTGGGGCCGGGGAGCGAGGCATCGTGTTGCGGTTCGGCGCGGTGGAAGATCGCATTCTCGATGAAGGGCTGCATTTCGTGATCCCCTTCATGGAGACTGTGCAAAAAGTCGATGTCAAGATCCGCAAACTTGATGTCGAAGCGCCGTCGTATTCGCACGATACGCAAAATGTGCACACCCGGATCGCGCTGAACTATCACGTCGATGCGACGCGAGTGAACAAACTGTGGAAAGAGCTGGGGCGCGATTTCGAAGACCGGATCGTCAAACCGGCGGTACAGGAATCGGTGAAGGCGATCACGGCCCAATACACGGCCGCGCAACTGATCGAACAACGAGCCCGGGTGCGTGACGAAATCAAGGCGATTCTCCACGAACGGCTTGGGGGACGGTTTCTCATCGTCGATGAATTCTCCATCGTCGATTTCGAATTTTCCGACACGTATGAACACGCGATCGAAGAGAAGCAAGTGGCCCAGCAACAGGCGTTGAAGGCATCGAACGAATTGCAGCGGATCAAGATCGAGGCCGAACAACGCGTGGCGACGGCCACGGCGGAAGCGGAATCGATCCGCATTCAAGCGCAGGCGTTGCTGCAAAACCCGCATTTAGTCCAGCTCGAAGCGGTGAAAAAATGGGACGGCAAGATGCCGCAATACATGATGGGCGGCGAAGGCGCGTTGCCGTTCGTGAATATCACGCCGTCCCGTGAGGGATCGCGCTAATGCGTCTCGGTCGCCTGGTGCGACATGCTGGATGTGGGTTCCGATTCGTCATGTGTGTAGTTGCGCTGCTGAGTTTCGCGGCGCGGGTGGACGCCGCCAGCTTCGATCCGAAACTCAAGTGGCATCAACATAAGACTCCGCATTTCATGATCTATGCCGCGCGTTCGCTCGACGGAATCGCGCAGCGCGTCGGCCAATTGGCCGAAGAAGCGTACGCGATCTTGCCGCAAAAGTTCGACTGGAAGCCGCTCGGCCGAACGGTGGTTGTTCTCACCGACGTCCAAGATGTGGCCAACGGGCTCGCGACCGTGCTGCCGTACAACTATCTCCATCTGCGGGTCACCGCGCCGCGTCCCGACACCGCGCTGGCCAACTACGACGATTGGCTGCGCACGCTGATCATGCACGAGTTCACGCATATCATTCATATGGATCAAGCGCGGGGCGTGATGAAACTCCCGCGGTTTCTGCTCGGCAAACTTGTCTCGCCGAACGGCGTGCTGCCGGGCTGGATGCGCGAGGGCATCGCCGTGTACGAGGAAACACAACAGACGCAAGGCGGACGCAATCGCGGCAGTTTCAGCAATATGTTGATCCGCACGGCGGTGGACCAACAAAAATTCCCGAAGATCGACCAAGCCGACGGCCTCGGTTGGCGCTGGCCCGGATTCCTGCCGCAGTACATTTACGGCGGGAAATTCCTGGAATGGTTGGCGAACACCTACGGCGAAGACAAATTGATCCGCTTTCAAAAGAAGTCCGCAGCCAGTCCGCTCTTTTTCATGAACAACCTGTTGGCGAAACAGGTCTGGAAAAAGAGCTTCTACCAACTCTGGCGGGAATGGCAGGCCGAAGTCTCGAAAACCGCACAAGCCGAAATCACTGCGGTCCGCGCGGCAGGAGAAACGCCGTTGGAGCCGGTGACCGACGACGGCACGCATCTCTCCGCATTGGCGCTGTCGCCGGATGGGACGCATTTGGTCTACACGACCACCGATCCGCATCGGCCGACCGAAATTCGGCTGCGCGATCTTCGCAACGGCGAAGAACAGCGGATTCGTGCGAAGCAGGGGGCGACGCAGGCCGCGTTCGATCCGAGCGGGAATCTGATTGCGTATGCGGCGTATACGGCGAATCACGGCTATCGCTACTATTCCGATATCTTCGTGTTCGATCGGCGCGACGGCAAACTGCGCCGGCTCACGGCGAGTCGCCGCGCACAAGACCCGAGTTTCGCCCCGGACGGAAAATCGCTGCTCTATGTCGTGGAAGACGCCGGCACGCAGCGCTTGGTCCGCTACGATTTGACCACGTGGAAGGAGCAGCCGCTGCCGATTCCGCACGCGCCGTTCACGCGCTTTAGTCATCCACAGTGGTCGCCGGACGGCCAATGGCTCGCGGTGTCGTCGTGGCAAGCGGGACAGCAAGATATCTATCTCTATCGGCCGGATGGCAGGCGCGTCCAACGGATCACGAACGATCGCGCGCTCGATTTGAGTCCGTCGTGGGATCGGACCGGGCGATATCTCTATTTTTCCTCCGACCGCAGCGGGATTTCAAACGTGTACCGTTACGACATGCGCCGCCGGCGCGCGGAACGTCTGACGAACGTCGTCACCGGCCTGTTCGAGCCGCAGCCGGCGCCGGATGGCAAGACGCTGTACGCGCAGTATTATCACGGTGCTGGGTTTGGAATTCGGAAGTTGGCGATCGAAGGGGTGGCTGGTGACTGGGGGCTGGTGACTGGGGATCGGACCATGGGTCACCAATCGCCAGCCACCAGCCACCAGCCACCAGTCACGAATCCCCAATCCCCAGCCACCAGTCACCAGTCACCGCTTTCCCCGTCACCCTTCCCCAGCAAGCGCTACCACGGTTTGAGTCCGCGGCTCTTTATCCCGCGCTACTTCATTCCCGGCTTTGTCGCGACGGGGAGCGGTGTGTTGCTCAGCGCGGTGACCGGCAGCAGCGATCCGCTGCGTTGGCATCTGTGGCAAGCGGGCGGCACGTATCGAACCGATGCGAAGTATCCCGGGTATTTTTTCAATTACACGCTGAATCGCTTCTCGCCGATCATGAATTTCGGCGTACTCAATTACGCGACCGACTTCGGGAACCTGACCTTCCTGCACGCCGACGGCACGCTGCGGACCGTGCATATGTATGAAAAACGGCTGCGCGGCTATGCCGGCATCGCGGTGCCGTACAAACGCCAGATCTTTTCGCTCCAATATTTCATGGAGAATCGGGACAACATTCCGGCGCTGACGGCGGAAGAGCGCGCGTTGCTGAATCTGGACCGTTTCGCCGGATTCTCCGCGACGTATGGCTGGGGACGGCAGGAACAATATCCGGCCTCGATCAGTCCGGAAGAGGGGCATCGGTTAGTGATGAACTTCACGGTCACCGACAAGATCCTCGGCAGTAACGAACCGAACGAACAACAAATCTTCTCCGGCGATTTCCGCGAATATATCAAACTCCCGTGGCGGCATCATGTGCTCGCATTGCGCGTGAAGGGCGGCAAGACCTGGGGCGATACGCTGGTCCAAGGCACATTCGGCATGGGCGGAGCGCTCGGCGAAGGCGCGCTCGGCGGCGGGGGCGGCTTCACGTATTTCCCCTTGCGCGGACTCCCGGCTGCGGCGATGTCGCGCGCTAACGCGATGTTGATGTCCGCCGAATATCGCCTGCCGCTCGGTTCGCCGCAACGCGGGCTCGGTACCACGCCGTTCTTTTTACAAAACATCCATGCCGCATTGTTTGCCGATTTCGGGAATGCGTGGAACAACGGCGAAGACACCGGCAAATGGTTCTTCGATCGTTTTTTCCTCGGCACGGGTGTTGAACTACGCGGCGACTTCGTGGTCGGCCACGGACTCCCAGTCCAAGGTCGGCTCGGCTACGGCGTCATTGCCGTCAATCGTGGACGGCTCGGCGCCCTCACCGATTCGCTGCTCGGCAACCAAGTCAAATACGGCACCCTCATCCTCCAATTCGGCGCCCAGTTTTAATGCGGTCAAGTCGGGTTTACTCAATCGTCTCTTTGCGGACGTTGCTGCCGAGAGAGGCGCCGTTGGCATTGGTGGCCTGGACACGGTACCAGTACGTGCCGGCGCTGACCGATTCGCTGTACGTGGTGGTATTCGCGCCGACGGTCCCTACTTGGGTGTATGTGCCGGTCAGGCTGTCTTTACGGAGGATGGAAAATCCTGTCTCGTCGCTACTGTTGTCGGTCCAAATGATCGTGACCGTGCGGCCGCTGACCGCCGTCGTGGCGCTACTCGGTTCCGCCGGCACGGTGTTGAGCCGAGTGACGCGCAGCAACCGGTACGCGCCGTTGGAGAGGAGGAGGCTGTTTTGCGATAACTCCACGACGATCCACGAATAGCTGGAGATCCGCATGGGATCGCCTTCTGGTGCCTCAGAATTGGGATTGTCCGTGATGGCAATAAGCCCGCGGTTGCCGACCACTTTGAACCGTTCAAAGACGCGGGTCGGTGTCATCCCTTCATTCTCGATCCCGAAGATGCAGACATCATTCGCATCGCTGACATTTTCGTAATCAATGTCGGTGAGCGAGTGAATAGTCAAGATCCCGGTGCCTGGATTATCGACATCATCGGCTGTTTCCTCATCCCAACACTCCGTGGTCCACGTGCTGCCGACCAGGACCTCCGTGAGGTCTGGCTCGATGCGGTTGATCCGTTCATTGAGATAATCGGCGGAGACGATGTCGCCCGCTTGGAGCGACAAATCGATACCTTGGGTTGTGGAGATCGCTGCGCATGTCAGGACCATACACGTGGAAGCAAACAACCAGCGATGCGATGTGCGGCGGCCCATACCAGTCCCCCCTCGGCGAAGTATCCCACGGACTGAAAAGAGCAAATGCCTTGCCAGCGGGTGGCGCAGTAAATGTGGAAAAATGTCGGCAAGTTGCCGCGGGCGGAGATGTGTAGTGTCAGCAAATGCCTGGGTCACGGGGTACTGGATGGGGCCCTTCTCACCCGGCGGAACCGTGGGCTGTGCCTTGCCGGGGCACAAACCCGATCGCTGCGTAGACGCGATCGAGCGTTGACTGTGCGATGGCGCGCGCCCGGGCGGCGCCTTGTTGTAAGACGCGGTCCAACTCAGTGCGGTCGCGCAGCCATTGTTCGGTCCGTTCCCGAATCGGCGCGACGGCGCTGACGATCAATTCGGCGGTGTCGAGTTTCAGTGGGCCGTATTGTTTGCCCGCGTATGTGTTGACGATCTCAACCGGCGGGCGGCCCGTGATCGCCGCTTGGATGTTGATCAAGTTGCGCACGCCCGGTTTCGTTTCGTCGTAGGTGATTTCGGTACCGGAGTCAGTCACGGCGCGCTTTACTTTGCGGCGAATCACGTCGTCGCTGTCGGTGAGGCTGATGGTTCCTTGCGGATCGTCGTCCGACTTCGACATCTTCGCGGTTGGATCGCTCAAGCTCATGATCCGTGCGCCGACCGGCGGAATGAATCCCTCCGGCACGACAAAGAGATCGGTGCCATAGCGGTTGTTCATTCGGATCGCCAAATCGCGCGCCAGTTCGAGGTGTTGCTTCTGGTCCGCGCCGACCGGGACGAGATTGGTGCGATATAACAAAATGTCCGCAGCCATCAGCGCGGGATAGGTGAACAGGCCGACGGGAATGTTGGCGCCGGCCGTGGCGGATTTGTCTTTATATTGCGTCATCCGATTCAGTTCGCCCATATAACTGGCGCAGGTCAGGACCCACGCGAGTTCGGCGTGTTGCGGGACGTGCGATTGGCAACAGAGGATGGCGCGCGCCGGGTCGATGCCGGCGGCGATATAGTTTGCGGCGACGCGATACGTGTGCTCGCGCAACTGCGTCGGATTGTGGGCCACGGTGATCGCGTGCAGATCGACGACCAAAAAGATGCAGTCGTACTGCGCTTGCAACGCAACCCAGTTGTTGATCGCGCCGAGCAGATTGCCCAACGTTAAGACGTTAGTCGGTTTCACTCCGGAGAGGAGAGTCGGCATACGGACAGCTATAGAGAAACTTAGCGGTCACGGCCAGGATTTTTCACGGACGCGCGTTCAATCCGGCGCGGCAGTGGCGAGGGCGAGCAGGCGCGGCAGTGACATCGCGGCGCGCGCCGTGCAAGGGCTCAGCGAGAGGGCGGTTGCGGCGAGTCGGTGAATGAAGGCGGTCGAGCCGTCGGTGTCACGATTGTAATGCGCGAGTGTCTGTTCGTAAGCCAGCGCGAGCAAAGGATGCTCGGGATGTGCGCGGTGGGCGGCGTAGCTGTGCTCGAGCGCTTGTGAGTCGTGTTCATCCAGCATCAGCGCCAATGTGTACTCGATGTCGCCGAGCGGGGCGGGGCGGCACGGTCGGGCCAAGTCGAAGTACGTGGATGGCTGGCCGAGCGACCATGTGTTGGCGACGGCGAACATCGCGCCGGTGTCCAGATCGTTGTCGGCCAGCGGCGCGGTCATCGGATAGAGGGCAAAAAAGACGTTCAGTGCGGACGGCATCGCGATGCCGCGGAATGGCCATTGGATCAACGCGGCGACCATGCCGATTCGTGCGACGTTGCGGGCGAGCGCGGCGGTCTGCGGAGTCCAGGGCACGGTGAGCGCGCTCCACGGCTCCGCGTATTGGTGCACGATATGCGTGAGCAAATAATCTTGCAGCAACGCATCCATCGGCGATTGTTGATGGACCCGCCGTTCCGTCCCGCAGGCCAAACGCGCCGCGTTTCGCACGATATGGCGGCACGTACTGGCTTCCGCAAAAGAAGGGGTGAGAATACGGGTGAGGAGATAAAGCCCTCCCGCTACTAAGACGTAATCGGCCGGTTCGAGTCGCGAGACGCCTGTGTTGTCAGCGAGGAGTCCGAAGGCCCACAACGTCTTTCGCAGATGGCGCGCCTGTAATACTGACGAGTCGCCGTCGCGCACGGCGAGGTGGGCGATGGCCAGCGAGTTGCATGCGGTGCGAAGCCGCATCGGGGTTTCGGGCCGTCGCCCAACGATCTCCAACTTATGCAGGAGATTGAGTTCCCAATCGGCTAATGGCACGCTGCCGTGATCCGGTGGACTCCCCGGCGGAGCCGCGCCGCGACCTGCGGGCGACGACGCCCCGCCTCGGCCGGATTTGTTGGACGCGCGGTCGCCGCAGACCAGTCGGTGCCCCGGTGCGTGTGGGGTCCCCGGAAGAACGCAATGCGGAGGGCGAGCGCCGCTGGTGATGAATCGCGCCATGGTCGGGTCGGTTGCTCCTTACATCACTTGTCGGCCGGCGGCGGAAAAAAGTTGCGTGTCTCAACGTGTGGACAAAGCCAAGCCCCCCAAATACATCCGAATGGGGACAGGTACCTTCGAAGGTGCGCCAAATGGGCATCGCATGGTACCTGTCCCCACTGGGATGCAGTTGGGGGCGCAACTTTCTACGCGCGCTGCCGATGAACGGAGGCGAAGGGGTCCAAGGGAACGAGCATGCGGCGAGTGGGTTCACATGGGTTGGGAGTGCATCCGCGTATGGCAGCGCGACCGGGTGCGGTGCGGCAGGCGGACGCGGTGTATGACCACGCGCTGCGGACTGGGGGCACGGTCACGGAGGCGTGGCGCGCGGTGCGGGAGGGGCAGCATCAGATCTGCTTCGTCACTGCGGGGGATGACCCCGAGGCGGACGTCGCGGCAATGGCCACAGCGGGCACGAGTGCCGCACCGCTCACGTGGCCGCATCTCCTCGATGCGAGCGGGATTGGGAATGCGTTGGCCCAGTTAGCAGGGCGAGATGCGCAATCGGTGCAGCAATCGGTGCGTTTGGACTTGCGTCCGAAGCAAGACACTGCGGCCGTGTTGCGTGCGTTCCAGGTCGCCGCGACGACCAGTGCCAAAGTGGGGGATACGCGCGGAGCATGGCAGGCGGTCGTGGAATTGTACGATCATCAGCATACGCTGCTCGTGCGTTACGTCCCGGCAGCGGTGGACCAACCGCCCCGCTTCGAATTCCCGTTGACCGCGACGACGCAGCTGGGAAAGGCGCTCCGCGACTTCGTGCGCGGACGGGCGGAGCCACTCGGCGCTGCATACAGCGCGGAACGGATCGAGATCCTGTTGGCGGTCGAGTGCAGCGCGTTGCGCGAGCATGCGCGCCAGCAACTGCAGGAGGCCGCAACAGCAGTACTCGAACAATGCTGCGCCGCCGGATGTCAGAATGTTGTGATTCGAGACGCGACTGCAACGATGACTGCGTTGCGCGATGGTAGAATGGTTGGGCCGAGCGGAGCCCCTGTGGTTGTAGAGACGGCAGTATCTGCTGTTCCCCCGCCGACCACACCATCTGCCTCGCCGGCCTCGCTCGACCGTCAACGGATGGAAATCGCGCGTCTGCTCGATGCAAACGATCCGCCGTGGCCTGTGCCGACTCGTTTGCCCGTGCCGCTCACAGCGCGGGAACGGTGGCTCGCATACGGCGAGCCGGAGGAGTTTACCGTACCGCAAGCAGCCACGAGCGTGGCCGCAGTGGTGGGCACGATAACGGCTCGCGCGCGTACTGCCACGCGTCCGTTGAAGATCGTTTTCCCTTGTGTGTCGACGCAGGCGCTCCAGATATTATTATTAGTCAAAAGTCCGGTGCCGATCCTGATCCAGGACGGATCGAAAGTCGAGTATTGCCGATATCCGGATCGGGGCGATGTCTTGGGCGGCATCGACGTGGCCGATATTGGAGAACATCTCCACCTGACCATTTTGGCAATCGAGGCGTTGGCTACTACAAAAACAGCTGAACTGTTGCAACTGTTCCCGCTCTCGATTACGCTGACCCCGTCGCTGCTCGCGCCGACCCGCGCGCAACAGGAGTGGGCCGAGGCGATGGTCGCACGACTGGCGTTGGCTGGCTGGGGTCGAGTCGTGGTGCGGACGGACGCCGGCCAGGTGCTGGCGGCCGGGTATCACCCCATCGCAATGCCCGCCGCCTTCTGGCCCGAGCCTCTCTTTCAACGGGTCGACCCGGTCGATCCTGTCGTGGATGCAGGTGACGCGATCTTGGTTGACGGCGAGCGGATCGGGATCGAGGCGCTGCGTCGTCTGGTCGCTGCGCCGGCACGACCGATTGAGGTCTATTACACAGACCCTGAATTCCCTTCCGAAGTCGCAGCCATGTTCCCGGAATTGGAAGCGGCGCTGAGTGACGATGGGGATGTGTTGGTCAGCTTTTCTACCCCAGTGCGCCAAGTGGCCTTCGGGCGCTCGGCGATTATTCAACGCTACGCGACGCTGGCATGGGTGGTGCTGGATGCCGTCGGCGTGAAACTCAGTGCGCCCGAGGCGGTGCGTGTGGCGGAGTCGTGTCTCACGAATTTCGGGATCGAATCGTTGTCGGCACGTGGGCGGGAACTCTACTTCCAAGGTGTGCGGGGTTCCGTGGCGCAGCTGCAACAACAGCGACGGGACTTTGGTTTTGCCGTTCCATCCTTTGCGGCGCTGGCCGGGGCGCTGCGCGAGGCCTATTACGCGCTTCGTTTCGGAGATGGCCGGAGCGCACGCGAACTTTCCGTAACCCTCGATTTGACGGCCGTGTCGTATGGCTTGTTCCCGCATGTGCATCACAACGATCCGGACAAGCGCTTTCCCGCGTTTGAGCGGGCGTTGTCGAACCCACAGCCCAGCGCGGTTCCGCCAGTAGGGTTGCTCTCGTTGTTGGAACAATTCCCGCGACTCCTGCAACTGGCCGCGCGAACGTTGCAAGGCACGTGGCAGCTGCTGTTGCAGGAGGCGATTGTCGATCCGCCGAAATACGTCCGCCGCTTTGCGGGGAGGGTCTCGCGGCGCGGGACGATCGCGCTCGACAACCCGAGTGCGGCCGACGAGGCGATCCGCATCGCGCTGCTGGCACTCGCACTGCAAGAAATTCCAAACGCCACTGCACGGCAAGTCGCGCGGGCGTATCGCGCGGTGAGCGTAATCGCAGTGCCGCAGCAGAGCACACCCGCCGAGTTGGCCCGACCGCTCCGCGCGGCGCATCATCCGTGGCACGCGGCGTGGGCAGTGGCGCGCGCGGTGTTGACCGAACCTTCGTCATCGGGCGCCAGAGGGCTTTATCTTAGTGGAGTGCTGATCCGCGCCGATCTCGATCCAGTCACCGCCGCGTTACTGGACCAACTGCTCCCGCCGCCTGCTCTACGGCGCAAGGGGTAGTGTCTTCATTGATCACGGCGCACTATTTACAACGACTTCAGATAGCGTCGTACGTCGTCGTGATTGCCAATGCGGTGGAGCACGGCAGTTTTGTCGTCGAGTAGTAAGATCAGCCGCAAATCGCGGCCGCAGCGGGCCTCGAAGATGCCGCTGGGTGCAATTTGCGCAATCCGAGCCCCGCGTGTTGATGCGGCTGGCCGAAGGCGGCCGGCAGCAGCAGAATGGCGTCAAAGAGCTGTTGTCGTTGGTTCGCAGAGAGTTGGCGAACGTCTCGTTGGAATGATTCGGTGAACAGGATTTGCATATAGAGAACGGCTAGCGGATTTTTTGAAGTGCGGCCGCGGCGGCCTTTGCCGAGCGGAAGGCCTTTTTGGGACCGGCCGCAGCCTCGGTCCAGAGTCGTTTGGCCTGTCCGTCGGTTAGTGCGGGCGCAACATCGAGATCTGCCTCCGTGAGCGGGCGGATCGTCGCGACGATTTTGGAATGGCGCAACAAGACGACATCTTCTCCGGCGATCGCCGCGTCGACCAACTGATTCAACTTCGCCTTGGCCTCTTGGAGCGCAGTGAAGTACTGGAGATTGGCGACAAAGCCAGCGGCGAAGGTCGCCGCAGACTTGTATATGGTCGAAATTGTTGAATGAAATGTCATAGGCGGTCAATTGAAAGTTTGATTTTTAATTGTCACAGTGTGACGCCCAGTCCATCTCCTCAACTCCATCCTAGGGGGACAGGTACCGTCAAATGTGCGCCAAATGGGCATCGCATGGTACCTGTCCCCCTAGGATGTACTGGGAACGCAACTTTTGGCGGGTGTGGCCGATGAAGAGAGGCGAAGGGATCTCAGGGAACGAGCATGCGACGCGTCGGTTCACATGGTTTGGGAGTGCATTCGCGTGTGGGAGCGCGTCCGGGCGCGGTGCGGCATGCGGATGCGGTGTATGACCACGCGCTGCGGACTGGCGGCACGGTCGCCGATGCGTGGCGCGCAGTGCGGGAGGGGCAGCATCGGATCTGCTTCGTCACTGCGGCGGGGGAGGACCCCGGGGCGGAGGCCGCTGCGCTGGCCTCTGCGGGCAGGGTCTCGGCGCCCCTCACGTGGTCGGAGTCGCTCGGCGCAACGGGGATTGGCAATGCACTGATCCAGCTCGCCGCGCGTGAACCCGATGCGGCGCAACGGCCGGTACGGCTCACGTTGCGACCGAATCCCGGCGACGTAGTGCCGGCATTTTTCCAAGCCGTGACGACGAGCGCCAAACTCGGTGACACGCGCGGGGTGTGGCAAGCGGTCGTGGAGCTGTACGATCATCAGCGTGCATTAGTGGTTCGCTACGGTCCGGCCGTTGCGGATCAACCGCGCCGCTTTGAATTCCCGCTGACCGCGACGACGCAAGTGGCGAAGGCCTTGCGCGACTTGGTGCGCAATCGGGTGGTGCCGCTCGGCGCCGCATACGGCGCGGAACGGGTCGAGATCCATTTGGCAGTGACGCTCGACGCGTTGCGCGAACATTCGCGGAAACAATTGACAACTGCGGCGACCGAGGCGCTCGAACGATGTCGCGCTGCCGGATGGCGCGAGGTCGTGATCCGGACGCTGCAGGAAGTCGTCGCGGCGTTACAACAGGGTGTCGTGGTTGCGAACACGGGACGTGCGCCGCATCCGAGCGGCACGGCCGTTGGGCAGGTCGACGCTCCGGCGTCGATGCATGCGATAGTCGCGTTGATGAATCGAGCAGAGCTCGATCCCTGCTCCCTCCCGCTCCTGCCGCGTTGGGCTGTGGCACTGCCCATGGAGGGCTTCGCCCCGCCGCTGCCGGTGGAGACTCGCATCCCACGAGGCCCTTCACTGACGGCAACGGATGTGGCGCGCGAGTTGTTATCGGCCACGCCAGCCGGGGAGGGATGGACGGCTGCGCTGCTCCAGTCGACACTGCAGCAGCAGGCGCGGGATCGGCGTCGTGTCTATGCGCTGCTGCGGCCCTTCGCCGTGCCTCCGTTGCAGTTACTGGCCACGGTGGAGAGCGATGCCTCGTTCTGGTTGCTGGCGACGGACGGGATGTATCTGCGACATGTCGATGCGGCCGGACAGTTACGAGGCTATCAATATTGCACCGACGCCGACCGGGCCGCGCTCGTCGTGGAGGAATTATTGGCGATGGCTGCAGCGCCGGAATTTGAGTGTTTGCGACAGACCCCGTTCGAATTGCAAATTGCGACCCGCGGCGTCCCCGCCGATCGGCACCTACAGCAGTGGGCGCAGTCTGTGGCCGCGTGGCTCCGCGACGCGGGCTACGAGCACGTCATCATCACGGCAGAACGAGGCCCGATTTTGGCCGCGACCGATATGCGGTTCGCAGAGGCCGCGACCGATGAGCCCGCCCTCTTGGCATCGCCGCCGACCGATGCCGTGGAACTCGTGATGCCATCGGCCGCTGCCGCCGTGCGCGAGGCATGGGACGCGCTCCCGACGCGTCTGCCGCCGGCCGGGGCGTGCGTGATCGACGGTAGTGCGGATACCGCAGCCATGGTCTCGTTTTGGCTATTCGTACACGGGCTTTGGAGCGCCGCGAATCCGCGCCGTGGAGACGTGTTCTTGCGAGTCAACGGCCGCATCGTGGCGCACGCATTGTTCGATACGGCGAGCGGCGCGCCGTTGGGGCTGGAGATCGACGGCGCTGCCGTCACGGTAGCACAACTTCGTACGGTGTTGATCACTGACGAGGAGTTAGAGGGCGGGAAATCCCGATTGATCTTTGCCCCGCTTTTTGCGCCGGTCGAGATTCGCTATCGCACGCCGACGCTTCCGGCCGGTGTGGCAGCCCTCTTCCCGTTGTTGGAGGAGAGCTATCATGACATGGGGTTTGCGGCGCTCGTCTTTTCCACGCCGCTGCGCCAATTCGAATTCGGCACCGCGGCCAGTATCGGACGATGGACGCATTGGCTGACCACAATGGCGGCGGCCTTCGATATCCCACTCCAACCCAACGAAGCGCGCAGCGTGGCCGAATATTTTTTGTGGCCGTTTGGCATCAAGCCGCTACTCCCGGCCGTCGCAACCATGCTCGGCGCGGATCGGGGTCGGATTTCTCGAAATGCGGAAGGCTATGGCACTCCACTGCCCGGCAGCGTCGTGGAGAGCTGCCGGCGGGCATTGGCGGAGCTGCGGCTGCTCCAAGTCGCGGCGCGGAGGCAAATTCGCGTCGTGTCGCTGGGTGGCACGGACTTGCCCGGATGGGTCGCGCAGCAAATAAAAACTGCGGAGGCGTTCGATGCCGCGCTCATGACGGCTCCTGACGACCCACGCAAATTGCCGTTTCTGCTGCTCTGGACGTTGGGCTTGATCCCCGATTCCCGATTTAGTCGACTCAGCCCGTTATTGCAAACGGTCTGGGATGCTGTGGTCAAGGGCATGGCTGATCCACGGTCGTATCTCCGCCTCTTTACCTTGATTTGGATGGTGAACACGGGAAGCGGGAAGGCAAAGGCCAAAGGTCGAAGACGGCTCGACCTGCCCGAGGCCGGACGCGTCGAGGTCATTCGCTTGCAACTGATCGCACTGGTGTTGGAGCTGGCGGACCGCGCCGTGGCCCCGGAGATCATCCGAGGACTGTATCAATCGATTCATCTGTTGCCGGTGCCGCTCGAGCTGGATAGTACGGCACCTCGTTATCCGCTCGCGTCCTCCCAGCACCCGTATGGAGAGCTCTTTACCACGCTGCAGCAAATGCTGCCGCGACTCGAACTCGCTGCGCAAGTCGCAGCGACCGTTGACACCGAGACCTTGTTGGCCGAGACTGATCAGCCCGCGTTGCCGGTCACGACGGCGTTGTCACTGCTTCCTACGATGGCTGCGCAGTTGTTGCACGCAGGTCTGGCGACGCCGGTCGATGTCGGCGTCAATCGGACGCCGCTGAGCGATCGGGCCTGGCGCGCGACGGCTGCGCGCGTGCAACAGCGCTTGCGGGTCTTGGTTCCACCGACGGGCAACGGCGCGGTCGTTACGCTGCCGTGTGCCTCGCGACAATTGTTCGCCGTGCTGGACGGACTCGATGTTTCGTACCCGCTCCTGTTGCAGATGCCAGGTGCGATGTCGCTCCATCGTGCGGTCGATCCGGCCGGGCGGGTCAGCGGTCTCGAGTTCGTCTGCGCACTGGACGCCATCGGCATCGTGGCTCGCATGTTACTCGAACACGCCGATATGGCGGTGCAAACGGGAGTGGCCCTGCGCGGCGTTCCAATCACGCTGACGCTGAGCACGACCCGCACGCGCCTGTCCCGTGCGCTGCAGCGGCGCATGGAAGCGGGACTGCGGCAATTACGGGACTTAGGCTTCCCGCATGTCGTCGTGCGGACCAGGGACGGCAATGTGCTTGCGGCCACGGATGCGTTGCCGGCGCCGGATGCCGTAGATGCAGAGCCGGCGGCCCATGCCCCGCCCGCCGAGCTGATTGGGATCGCGGCGGAAGGGCGCGCAGTGATTGCCGGACGTACTATGGTCACGACGTCGTTGGAACCGATCGAGGCCTGGCGCCGCGGGGACTGCGAGGCGGTGTTGTTGGACTGTACGACGGAACATGGGGCCCTCAGCGTACTCGAAGATCTGTTTGGCCAATACGAGTACCACTCCGAGCCGGTCGGTACCCCGCGCGGCGACGCCTTTATTCGCGTGGCGGGCCAGATTGTGGCCCATGTGTCCGTGGATCCGCAACGGCGGGCGGTGCTGCGTGTGTGGTTAAATGGTGCCGTGATCGACGCGACGCGGTTGGTGTGGTGGGTTTTGCCACCCGCTGAGCAAGACAACGTGGGCGGCACAAGCCGCGGAGAAAAAATATATGCCGCCTATCCCGTGGAGATCCACATTCCGACATTGCAATTGCCGTCGCTCGTCGCAGAGGCGCTCCCTGCGTTCGAACAAGAATTTCGCGACCGACTGATTCCTGGGATCGTATTACGCACGCCGCTGGAAGAATTTGCGTTTGGGCATGCGGCCACGTTGGCCCGCTGGGCCTCGATATTCGTGGCCACGGCGGAGCCGCTGCAGATGGAATTTGACGGGGCTCTCACTCGAGACCTGTGCGTCGCGGATTGGCTGGCGCTCTACGGTGTTGGGGTATCGGGTTCTGGAGAGCTGCCATCGGCCGGGACCGATCGAGAGACGCTCCTGTATCGCCGCCACGAGCGGGGCTATGCCCTCCCGCGGCCGGAGTTGGTCACCGATCCGCTGATAGCTTGGATTTGGGCCGAGAGTCTGCAGGGGTGGCTGCAGCGGATCGGGACGCCGGTGACGACGGCGTCATTAGTCGATCTCGCAAGGCTGGGCGGTATCCTGACGGCCGCACAGGGGCGCAGGCGTGAAACGCCGACGCCCGAGACCGTGCGGCGCGAGCTCCCGGCGCCGCAAGCGGGCCCGGTGCCGCCACTCGGGCTGCTGCTCACGCAGGCCGGAATCGAACGGCTGCCCGCCCCGGACCCCGACCTCTTCCTGGCCGTCTGGGACGCGATGCGCGTGGGGCACCTCGACCAGCGCACGTGGGCTGCACAGTTCGTGGTCGAAGACCTCCAACAACTCACGTTCTCCGAGGCCGCACGGCAGACCGCGCTGCGGATGCGGCTGCTCTGCTTTGTCGTGGAACATGACCAGCTGGACGAGCCGCCAGCGGAACTGCTGCGCCGTCTGTATGGCGCGATCGCCACGCTCCCGCTCCCGGTCCGCGTGGAGGCGGGTACGATGCGTCGCCCGATGACAGACCCCGAGCATCCGTACTACGCCCCGGTCCATGCGATGCGCACGCTGATCGCGGCATGGCGTGCGGAAGCGGCACAAGCCGCACCCGCCGCTGTGTCTCCACCGGCCGTACGCCTGTCATTGGGTGGTCTGTTGATCTGGTCGGACCTGGATCTGGAAGCGGAAGTGGTGGAGCGATTACTGCGGGAACGGGAGTGAGTGATGATTGCTGACCGACATTGCCAAAACGACATCCGATGTCAAATTGGGAAAGGCTTGTCTAAAATAACATCCGATGCTATTTTGAGCATATGCCGCATGAACGGCGCCGCGACGCGATCGATAATGTGCGTCGCATGCTCAAATATTCTCCGCTGGTCGGAATCCTGGGGCATCGGCAAGTGGGGAAGACGACGCTCCTCTCGCGCTTGGTGAAGCGCTATGTCACCTTTGACGATGCGGCCGAACGGGCTGCCGCCGCAGCGGACGCAGCCGCATATTTGCGGCGCCAAGCGTCCGCCGGCTGTGTGGGACTCGATGAATGCCAATTCGTGCCGGCGCTCTTTCCGGCGTTGAAAGAGTGGGTGCGTTCGCATCCGCGACCCGGTCAATTTCTGTTAAGCGGCTCGGTCCGGTTTACGAGTCGGCATGCCATCCGCGAATCGCTGACTGGCCGCCTCGTCACCCAGGAACTGCTGCCGTTCACCATCGGAGAAATGGCGCAAGAGCCGTTGGCCGGCGGACTGCTGCGGGTGATCGGCCGGTCTTCTCTCGATCAGATCGGCACGCAGTGGGTGATGCCGCGTGCGCTGTGGCAGCGCCGCACTCGGGATATTGCGCTCTTTATAGAACGGGGCGGTTTGCCGGGCATTTGCATGATGCGCAATGCGGTGATGCGGCAGACCAAAATCGGGGCACAATTGCAAACGTTGTTGGATCGAGATCTGCGCCTGATTGTGCCCACTTCGTTATCGTATCAAACGGTATACGACGTGGCCGCGTATGTCGCGACCCATGTGGGGCAACCGATCAACTGGTCGGATATGCAGCGGGCCGTGCATGTCACGCCGCCGACATTGAAGAAATTACTCTATGCGCTGGAAGCGATTTTTATTGTGCGAACCGTGCCGATCGAAGGATCGTCGAGCGGGCAGGTTTATTATTTTGAAGATGTGGCGGAATGGCAGTCCCTGTGTGGCGGCCACGTGCCGCAGCCATGGCTCCTCGCGCAGTTGATTTTTCACCACGCGCGCGTGCAGTGGATCTATCAACTCGAGCGCACTGCGGCCTTCTTTCAATATCGGACGCGGGGTGGCGCGCTAGTGCCGGTGTGTATCCGCAGTCCCGAAGGCGTGGTGGGGCTCTTGCCGATCGCCGCCGCGGAGCCGAATCGTTCCGAAGTCGCCATCGCGGCAAGTTTTCTGAAAACCTATGCGCAGGGCAAGCTGCTCTATCTGACCGAAGCAACCGCAGTGCCCCGAGGCAGCAGTCGCACCGCCATTCTCCCGCTGGCCGCGATTACGTTCTAAAGGGATCTCGAAGCATGAGCGCGTCTGTGCACCGCTTGCGGTCCGCATTTTTTTAGCAACCTTTCTGCAGCGGGCGCCGATATAAGAGCGCGATGACGCGTCCTATTGGAAAAGGGCCTGGTCTGGGTGGTGCACTGCCGCCCGGACTCACGCGCGGTCTGGCGCGTACGCCGACACCGTTGCGCGGGCCGCTCGGGAGTGGGATTGGCGGACGCCAACCGCTTGGGGCTGGGATTGGGACCGGATCCGGTCGAGGCGAGCGTTCGCCGTTGTCCTCGCACGGCGACGGGCCATTCGGGATGCCAAGCCGCGCATATCGTTTTTTGCTTCCTGGCGCTCACCATTTTTCCGCACATCATCTCGCCATCGAGTGCGCTAGCGGGCGGAAAGGTCCGCCGGATGGATCCGTCGGGAGTGGGAGTGGAAGCAGTAGTGATGCGCCGCAGGTCACGCGCGAGCCATCGCTTCGTCATGGTAAAGCGATCAAGGCCGGTGGGATTGTCGCCGCGCTCAATGCGTTGGCCGATCAAGATGCGAGTCGGACACGTGCCGTCATCGTGCGGCTCAAACCGCAGGCCTTGAGCGGACCTGAACAATGGGCCGTGTTGTTGGCGGAACTCGGCAGGGCTGTCTGGCACGGGACGGTGACGATTCTCGACGCCGAGAATCATCCGATCGTGCGCCGCGCGGCCCGTCCCGATGCGCGGCCGGCGCCATTCATTTTCGCATTGCATCGCGAGAAAACGCACGCGGCACAATGGGAACGCCTGTGTGCGATATTGATGGACCCCGCAGTGGTGCGCGCCGTCGGCGCGACGCCGATCGTATTGCAATATGGATTTGTTCTGGAGTCGGCGGATGACGCCATGCATGCCCATGCCCGCGATGCAGTGGGGACGCTGGTTTCGAGTGGTTACGTGCAGGTGACGGCGGCGAATGCGGAAGGGGCCACGCTGCTGCGAGTTCAGCCGTGGATGATCTATGCACAACCGGTGCCTCTCGCGGTTGCTGCACCCGAACGCCATCGTTATCCGGAGGCGGTGGGGCGAGTGTTGCGGAGCGAGGAAGATGACGGCTCCGCGGAGTCGCCGCTTCCGGATCAACCCCATCGGGTCTTGGATGAACGCGGCGCGAGGGAGTACGAGGTGGCACAAGTGCGCGCGCTGTTGGAGCCAATTGATCCCGCCGTTCCAGTCGAGCTGACGTGTCCGCGCTCTTCACAACATCTCTATCCGCCCGCGCCTTTCTTAGGGATGCGTCGCCAGGCTGCCGTGACACTGGATGCGCGGGAATCGCCAAACGGATTTGGTGTGCATCGGATGGTATTGCACTTCGATCCGGCGCACGAGGGTGAGTTAGTGCGTGCCGACGTGACAGTGGCATTTGATGAATTACTCGAACAATCGGAACATCTAAAATTATCTCACTTAGATCCCAGTGCACGTACTTATCATTCCCTGGCCGTCGGCGCGCCGCCGGTGCCGGTCGTGATTAAGATTGTGAGTCGGCCGTCGTTGTCGTTGCAAGCGGTGTGGTCTGCGGCGCAGCTCTATTGCCGGCGGGCGCGGCAAGCGCGGATGTCGGATGTGACGATCGTCTACGGCGATCGCGTCATTACCGGCACCATCCCGGGGCGTATCTGGCGCAGCGGGGTGCCTCAACTGCCGGCCGTGGCGGCGGCTGCACCGTCGACTGATTCGGCGGATGTTGCCGCAACGGCGGCTGCCGAACACGTGCCGCCGGTCGCGGCGAGCGAAGGCCTGTCCGCAGATGCCGATGCGGAGCCACAATCCGGGGACGGCGCGTCGTTACTTCCGCCGCCTCCGCCGCCCCTACCGCCCGACGATGGTGGACCGGCGTCGCAACCGGAACCGCCGCGCGGTACTCCCGAAGTGCCTCGAGCCGTGCCGGTGACCACGGCCATTCCGCAACCTCCGCTGCGCACGGCGGTCATTGCGCAGCGCGGGATGCCGGATCCGATCACGATGCCGGAAGCCGTCCAAGAGGGCGGATTGGCGGCAGTCGTCGTGTGGCTGCAAGTGCAGACGGTGCGGCCGCAAGGTGTCATCACGATGTGGGCGCGGCGGACGGACGCCAACCTAGCACTACTGGCGGCCACTGCGGATCGCGGGATGCCGGTTACACTGATCGATCCGATCACAGCGGGCTATTTTCATCACGAACCGTCGATCGGATTCGACGTGGAAGTGAATCCGGATCGACTCGGCCATGTGGTGCGCGCGCTCTGCGCGGCTGCGGACGGAGACTTCGCTCCACTGCGTACGGATCCGCTGATGTTGACGTTGGCGCGGGTCGACGACCTGCCGGAGGCGGCGTTGCAACAATGGGTGACGCGTGCAGTCGCGCGGCTCCGCGACGCCGGATATGCCCAAGTGGTCGTGCGGACGGCGAGTGGCGCGGTGTTGGCGGCGAGTGATGCAATCACCGCAGTGATACCGGAGTCGAGTGACGATCCCTGGACTACCAACGGTGACGCTACAGATTCCACAACTCTGCAGACCATGATTGACGGAGATCTACGTAGTTCCCTCCCAGGCACGAGACTTATCCAATTCCACGGTACGACCGTGCCGGAGTGGTTGCGTGCCCGATTCGCCGCATACGAAACGGCGTTTGATGTGGCGGGATCCCAGAGGGGGCTGCTCATTGAAACCGATACGGAGCGCTACGAGTTTGGTTGTTCGGAACGGCTTCGACTCTGGACGTATCAGGTGCAGGCTGTGGCCCAACGGCACGGTCGGACCCTCACGAAAGCCGAAGCTGAACTGGTCGCCGAGGTCTTGTTGGCGCGCTATTGCATCGTTCCGCAATCGCCCGCCGCCGTCGCCGCAGCCAATCATTATCGCACCAGTCCGCTGGATGCCGCCGCGATGCAATCCTTTCGGGCGGAGGCCTTCCACTTTGCGACGCCGCATGTAGTGATGGCGACCCCGGTAATCCTGCGCCTGACTGCCGATCTCGTGCCGGCCGTTGCGACGCAAGATGCAGCCGCAGAACCGGCACCACCAACGCCTGACACCGTGTTGCCACCGCCAGCGCCTACTGCTGATGATGCCACGGCCGCGTCCACCCCCAGTCACCAGCCACTAGTCACCAGCCACCCCTCCGCAGTCACCAGCCCCCAGCCCCCAGTCACCCCTCCGCAGCCACTTCCGCTTGTGCAAACCCTTTGGGCCCGCATCGGCGCGACGGCACGGCCGGAACTTGCGTCGTTACTGGAACGCCTCTGGGTGATGGAACAGGCACGGCCCGGCGTGCCGTCGTGGGAGATCGCGGCCGACGGGGTGTTGACCGTGGCGCAAGCCGCCCAAGCGGTGCGCGTCAGCATCGCCGCAGCGACCGCGCACGATTGTGCGATGACCGATCCCGCGAGCCTGCGCTGGTTGCTCGATGATGTGATGCCGTCGCCGGAGATGTTCGGCGATCCGGCGACCATGGGGATGGACCAGTGGCCGACGATATGTATTACGCCGGCGGATTTTCGCGATTTGGTTGAGGCGGCTGTTAGCGCGGTCAAGGCCGTGTTGGCGGCGCCGCCGCCGGCAGATGCAGACGCGGCGCCTGGTCCCACGGCCCCCGCGCCAGATCCAACCGCGGCCGCGTCGGCCCCAAGCGCCGCGGCCTCGTCGCACTCCCACGGTTTCCAGCGCCGCGCACTGGTCCGTTATCGTCTCGGTATATTGCGGACCATTCAGCCGCCGGTCGTCGACGCGTCCGTGTTGACGGCGCTCGAACGACTGCCTCCCGATATCGCGTTCAGTCTGCTGAGTCACAACGACGCCGCCATGATGGCCGGCTTCCTGCGCGACCAACTTCCGCGTCCCGATCGGGACGGGGTCCCGCGCCTGGTCAAGCTGTTGTGGGCGTATTTAGGCTGTTACCAAACCGGCTATGCCGCCACGTTGGCAAAATGGTGGCGGACATTTGTGGCCGAGCAGATCGCACGCGATGCCACGCTGCAAGCCCGGCTGGAACAGCTCCGAACCTACGAGGCGGCCGATACGGTCAGCTTCAACGATCTCGATCCGGAATTGTTGCACGCTGCCGTGATGGTCGGCTTCACGGTGGCTGTGACCGCGGCGTTGCATCGCACCGGCGATACCAATCTGCTCCATATTCAGACCGCGTTGGAATCGATTCGCGACGTGAACTCCGCCCGCACCTGGGAGTCCGTGGCGGGCTTGTCGTTCGATGCGGTGCTGGCATCCGTCTCCGCGCTGGAACCGCCCGAAGAAAGCGATCGCGAGGCGTTCATCACGCTCTCCGGCGATTGGCCGCAACCGTTCCTCGTGACCGACGCCGCGCAGACGGCCCAACAGCGCCTCACTGCCAATGCCCCACGGATCAAGGCGCTGGTCGAAGCGATGGTCGCGGGCCATCCGGTGTACCACGGCGATATTCGTGCGCTTGATATCACGAAGCCGCCCGAGGAATCGGTGGCGCCGATCCAGCGGCGTTTCAAAACGAGTGATGGGCGACAAAAAATCGGGAATCGCCATTTGACGCTGGCCGCGCTGGCGGAAATCTACTGGGACTTGGTTACCGCGCCTGGCTGTCCCGGCGCGCATCTGCCGGAGCTGTTCGAGCCGACGCTCGCGGTGAAGCTCGATTGTCTCGTGGAACACCTCTTTGATCAGATCCGGTATGGCCGCACCCGCTTTACCCGGATGAGCCGCGCGGCCTTTGCGGCCAAGGCGAAGGAGTGGGACATTAATCGACTCCTCCCGGTGTTGCGCGGCGACAGCAATGCCGTTGCCAAGTTGCTCGGGACCAAACTCTTCTCCGATCACTGGCGGATCCTCTCGCCATTGGAACGCAAACGGTTCGTCGAAGGGTTTGCCCAGTTGCCGCTGGCCCAAGGCCCCGGGCCGACCGGCCGGCCAGCGCGCACGCGTGTGAGCCTGCACGAATTGGCGGAACAAGAGCGGGTCTTGATCGACTTCCTGCGCGCGCGGAACCTGCGTCTACAAGGACTTGGCGGCGAGGATATTTTTCATCTCTATGAAATTTACCGTTTCGTCACCCACGTCCGTTTCGGCCGCGACTATTCCACAGCGATGCACGAGCTCGCGTATCGATTAGGCGAACGACCCGACCCGAATCCGGATCCGGCCGCACGGATCACGGCGGAGACCGATCCGGTGCTGTTGGCCGTGTTGCGCCAGGCCTACAATTATTATCAGCGCCGGGAACAATTCGGTGCGCTGCCGGCGCGACTCCGGCCCGAGACGTTGAACTTGGCCCAATGGATCGGCGCGCAGTGGTTGACGGAGCGCAGTCCGGTCCCGACCGACGATCCGCAATTCCCGATCGATCCGCATGTGAAATTCCTGCTCGACGGCGCTCGTCTTGGCAAGACGCGCCAAATGTTCGCCGCGTGGCAACAGCTCATCGCGCGGGGCGAGGTTGAGGCCGATGGCGCCGTCCTCTATGTGACGCGTTCCACGAACATGGACGAAGTCGCGAAGGAGTTGCAACTGATCTGCAACGACGGCCAGGCCCCGTCGGTCGGGATGTTGCGCTGGGAAGAGGGACAGAAGGGCGTTGCGGTGACGGAAGTGGCCGGCAAACAAGTCCGGATCGTGCATTATCAGAATTTGTGGCGTCTCAATCCGTACGAATGGGAACGCGAGATCGCGAAGCGGCGGGCCCGAGCCGCGAAATTGCGTGCTTCCGTGGCGGATGCTGATCCGCGAGAGGCGAAGGGCGCACGTGCGTCGCAAGAGATTGCTGAACTCGATGCGGTGATCGAGAAATTGGAAGCGCAATTGCCGGCGCTGCGCACGCAGTGGGAGCAATTGCACGCCAATGTCGCGGTCACGATCGTCGATGAGGCCCAAGAGGCCGAAAATCCTTCCGAGGAGGTCAAACAAGCCAACGGGGTGCGCGATGCGATTGCGCATGTGCGGGGTCGGCGCGCGGAGGTTGGCAAGTCGCCGATGCGGCTCTGGTGGGCCACAGCGAGTCTCTATAATAGCGATCCGGGACATATCCAATCGTTGCTCGAAACGAGTTTCCCGACGCATGAGTTGTATCGGCACGGCGCGGCGTTCCGGGCCGCACATACGCACACGATGGATGGACTGCTGAAACTGCACAACGACCTGATGGGCCAGTTTTCGCTGCGTCGCACCGTGGAAGAGGTCTATGAAGTCGGCGAAGAAATTCCGGCGATTCGCGAAGTGCCGTATGCAGAGCTGGGACGGTACGAACATAGTCGCGAACAACTGCGCATTTATCGCGCGATCTATCTCCATTTCATGGAATGGGCGCGCGCCCGCAATGCGACGCTCCCGCCCGATAAACAGATCGATCTCGAGCAAGTCAATCCGTTGCAGATCTTCCAATTGATGGAATGGACCACGCAACATCCTGCATTGGTCGGCGGCTCGGACGATTCGCCGATGATCGCCGAGGCGGTGCGGATCGCGCGCGAGAATGCCGCGGCAGGCCGTAAAACGGTGATCGTGTGCCAATACACCGCCGTCGTCGATCAATTCCTCGCGGCCTTCGCGGCCGCCGATGTCGGCGCCGAGCGGTTCGATGGGGCCGTCGAGGGCCTGACCGACCAACGCTATCGTTTCGCCGGACGGCGGCTGGTCGCAGATCCGGCCGGGGTTCGCGTGCGAAAAGTCTCCGTCAATTTGGACCGCTTCAATAGCGATCCCACCGTTCCGGTCCTCGTCGCCAACGTGAAGAGTATCCGCGCCGGACTGCGGGTCAATGCCGACGATATTATATTGGCGACGGAACCGATCTCGGCCACGGAACGCTATCAATTGGTCCATCGCATCCAGAACTTGAACGCCTCGGGCGAGGCGAAGAAGGACGCCGTGCGGGTGATCACGATGGTCGGTGTACATCCGCCGCGCTTCCTGGACGACCTCGAGGATCCGGCGTTGATCGCGCTCTTTGAGGCCGGCTCGCTCGGCCAACTCATTCGGGCGTACGTCCAGGACAATCAGATCGTTTGGGAGTTGATCTTGAGTGGCGAAGTGAGTCCGGAGGGGATGGAACGCTTGTTACAGAAGAAAGTGATTGCCGGCGGCGTGTTGGATCCGCTGCGGCCACATTGGGGCGTCCGTTGGGGACGCCGCGATCCGGCGGTGGACGGCGCAGCGTCCCGCAAAACGGGGAAGCACACGGCGCATCTGTCACCGGCGCTCGCGCCCCTGTTGGACATGTGCGAGAACGGCGCCCTTACGCCGCGCGACAAAGAACGGGCGCGGCATCAAATCGCGCGGTTGGCGCGTGGATTCCAGAGTGCCGGCGTCGCGCCGCATCGTTTAGTCACCGTGATTCAGAAACTGGCGCGGCGCGGAGAACGCGGTTTTTCCTGGGCCGATCTGGATGTCGTGGTCGATCTGCTCGAAGCGAGCGATCTCTCGACGCGCGATGTCGTCTTGGCCCAGCTCCCTCGGGCCATGGAGGCGATCGCCGAAGCGGGGCTCCGCTTTGCCGAATTGGCGGAGCAGCTCCAACCTGAAGCCAGTCCGCTCGCGTTTCTCACGATCCCGGCGCTGCTGGCGGGCCGCTTATGGCACACCGACGCGGCCGGTGCGATCGTCTATTTCCGCTTCCTGTTGCGGACGCTGGCCGCCGTGCCGGACATCGCCGCGCGTGATGCATTGGCGCAGCGTCTCTTCGTGGCGTTGGCCCGATTCAGTAGCCGACCGGAAGACTTGTACGACGACACGCTGATGCAGTTGTTTGCGCGCCCGCGACGGGAGCCGCCGCTCGGACTGTCCGAGCAAGTGGCCGCATTGGAACAGTTGGCGGTGCTGCAGGTCGTCGATCGAGAGAACTTGCCCATGTTGCTTGCGGAAGGGAGCGGCACACTGGGCAATGTGGACGACACGCTGGAGAGTCTGCAAGCGGGCGGTGCCGGGACGTGGCAACCGCTGCTCCATGCGCTGCGTGTTGCGTCACCAGGCCCCAGACTGCTCGCGGCACTCGATGCCCTCGGCCGGCGCCCCGGACAGATTGAGGCCGTCGGCACGATGTTCCAGCGGCTCGAAGGGGCACAAGCGGGAGCCTATCGGCAACTCCTGTTGGCGACGCTGACTGAGAATCTTCCCACGTATCGTGCCGCAGCGCCCGGATTCTTGGCGGACGCGAAATCGCGCCGGGAATTTTGGGAACCGTGGGGACAGGAACGGACCACGGCCATGCCCGACCGCGTGGTGGGTGCCCAGGAAATGGTGACGCTGCTGCAACGCGAATACGAACGGCTGATGCATCATAAGTGGGGCTTAAGTCTCGAGCTGTTTGCCGCGTTGGAAGAACCATGGGTGGCCGAGGCATGGACACAATATCGGGACACTGAAGATCGCGAAGCGCGCGCGGCGCAGCACCACGCGGTGCAAGCGGATGTGGCACGCCTCAGCGGGCTCCGTTCCCAAGTCGAGGCGTTTTTCCAACCTCGTCGCCGCCGCCGCGCGAGCGACCCGGAAGTGCCCGCGATTGAGCTCTCCGCGGACGACCTGGCCTGTTTAGCAAGATATAGTGTGACACCGCCCGACCTGGTGAATGCCGAAGCCGTGCTGGTCTACGGTCAACAACTGACGACTTGGGCCGGCCGCTTGCAGCGCGTCGCCGACTGGATGGAATTGAGCCGCACGTTGCATCAGATTTTCCACGACGATGCGGACGCCGATCCCGCGGCCGCGTTGGCGGCCGTGCAGCGGCAGATTTGGGCATTGGAAGACCGTCGCGAAGATGGACAGGGTTCACTACTCGCGGATCGCGTGCTCGATCAGTTGCATCAGCTCCGCCGCCAACTGCAGGCGTTGATCCAGTGCGCGGCGCAGGAAAAAGCGTCGACCGCATTTGCCGACGTCTCAGTGACCGACACCGATGACATAGCCGTGCTCCATCTCTTCACGCATAGCAATGCAGACTTGGTCCCGCGCTTCCGTCGCGGTGCGCGCGAGCATCTCGACACGTTGCTCGACGTGGCCGGCAGCCGCAATCGGCGCTGGGTCGTGGTCCGCAGCCACGGTCGACCAATAGCCGTTGCCGTGGCGTCGGTGGAAAAGAATCAGCCTGGACGCCCGCATATCCACCTCGAATGGGCCTGGTTTGCTGGCGGCTATGACTTCCGCAACGAAATGCTGGCGCATCTCCAAGCAAAAATCGCCGATCGCGAGAACGTTGCGGCACAGGGCGGAACTCCGCAGCCGATGCAATACGGACGCGAGGGGCCGGGGAAAAAGACGCCGTTGCTGACGCAGCCGCTACCGTTTTCGCCGTTGGAGGTGAGCCGGATCCCGAGCCAAGATCGTGTCACGCTGTCGTCGACCGGCAGCACGGTCGGCGACAACACCGTCGAGGCCTTCTCGCGAATCAATCCTCAAGGGACGGAAAAACACGACGCCGTGATCCTGCGTAGAGTTGTCTCCGCGTCCGGTTCTTGATAGGGCGTGTGTCATCATGCAATCGCTCTCCATTTCCATCATCTTGTTGCTTACGTTGTGCGGCATACGCATCGCCCACGCCGTTTCCTGCCCCGGCGCGTGTGGAGTGCTGCAGCGGCAGCTCGGAGCGACGGCCGTCGTGACGCCGGAACACGTGCGTCCATTGCGGGAGTGGTTGGGGCGCGCGGTGGTGCAGGCGCACGGCGCGCAACAATTACGAGCGAGCGGGACATTGCTGGCGCGGGGCTATGCGCAGTTGATGGCGGGCGCGGTGGGCGAGGGCATCCAAACATTATTGCGCGCGGCGGAACCCCACGCCTCGCATGCGGCGCTGGATGGCGCGTATCTGGGTGTCTTAATCTTGTGGCCGGAATTGACGCCGACCCAGCAAGTGGATTGGGCGCGCGACCTGGCCGGCCGCTACGCGTTAGTGGCCGTGGGGGAGCGGCCGCAGCCGAACGGCGCGCCCCCGATACGTCTCCGCCCGCTGGATCTGCAGCGCCTGATTTGGCTCTACACCTCCGCCCAAGAACCGCGCGCGGTCCAACACTTTACTCAGCTGGGGCAGCGCTGGTTCCCGGAGGATCCCGCCTTTGCCCGGCAGGCGACGCCGTCGCCGCGTGTCGTGGCCGAACGTCCTACACCGCAAGCAACCGCACCCCACCGCGACCGGCGGGATTGGTAGGCCCGGAGGCGTGCTGCGCTCAATGTTTTGGACGTGTCACATCCGCTTCATACGGATGATGCAGCACCAGCGGACGATGGATTTGGCGGACGCGAATGTTGAGCATTTCAACGCCGAGAGAAAACGCCATCGCGAAATAGATATAGCCCTTGCCGACGTGTTGCCCCATCCCTTCCGCGACGAGCATCACGCCGATCAGCAGCAAAAAGCTCAAGCCCAACATTTTCAAACTCGGGTGTCGTTCCACGAAACGGCTGATGGCCCCGGAGAACGCCAACATCAGCAACACGGCGACGACCATCGCGACGACCATGACCCAGAGTTGCCGCGCCATCCCGACCGCAGTGATCACGGAGTCGAGTGAAAACACGAGGTCGAGCAAAATCAGTTGTACGATGATCAACCAAAACGCCGCGTGGCGGGATGACGTGCGGTCGTCCGGATGCGCGCGCTCCATCTTGTCGTAGATTTCGTGCGTGGCCTTCGCCACCAGGAACAGGCCGCCGCCGAGCAGGATCAAATGGCGTCCTGAGAACGCGTGGTCGAACAGCACAAAGAGCGGCGCGGTCAGTCCCATCACCCACGAAATGGCCGCCAATAATCCGAGGCGCATCAATAACGCCAATGACAGCCCGATCAGCCGCGCGCGTGCTTGCTCTGCGAGCGGCAGTTTGCCGACCAATATGGAGAGGAAGACGATGTTGTCGATCCCGAGGACGACTTCCATCCCGGTCAGGGCCAGGAGCGCAATCCAGGTTTCTGAGGTTGGCATTCCGATGTCGTGATTAGAACTGCTTTTGCAGTTCCTTGGTCCGGCCGATCGTCTTGGTAATGACGACCAACGCGTGGTCTTTTTGTCCGACCCGTGTCTGAATTCGACGCGCCACTGCGGCCTTTTTTGTGGCCTTCAGCTTGCCGACCAATGCGTCGCGCACGCCCGTCGTCTTGGTCTGCTGCCGCCCCAATCGGTCGAGCCGTTGCTTCAGATAGGTCTGAATGAAGGCCTTGTACGCCTGCTGAAACGCCTTCGCCCCCTCCGGCGACGTCCGTTTGACGCCCTTCTTGTCCGGGTTGGCCTTCAGAAAATCTGCCCACGTATATTTGTCATGGATCGCCATAGTAGCGGGCCTCTTAGTGGCCCCAGCCACGGCTGTCAAGCGGGTTGTGGATAACAAGTGGAAGCCCCACGGGTTTACATATTGCCGGGTGCGACGATTAAGCCGACTTGTGCCATCAAGTCGTGGTGGGCGTGATTACGACTGGAGATCCCGAGTCGGTGGAGATAGGCGTGGGCCGCTTCGTGGGCAAAGACCGTTGCGCCGTTGGACCCGGCGGCGACTCCCACATTGACGAAGATCCGCCCTGAACCGGAGTCATACAGTCCACCGGGGGCGCCATTGCCCGGCACGTCGAAGGCATAATAGATCGTCTTGCCATCTTCGGAGAGGAGGGTTCGTTCTCCCCCGAGGAGTGCAGTCGTCTTCTCCTGCGAACGTCGCCGTTCCAACTCCACCGGCGACACCCTCTGGAATTGTACGATTGTGGCATGGCGTAGTGCCGCAGTGGCGTGCGCTACCGCGGCCTGGTGTGCCTCGTCGGAGATAGTGGTTCCACGGGCCGTCAGTAGTGGACGGAGTCGGGTGGCGGCTGCGGGAAAGTCGCGAATGGCAGTGGCGCGGTGCGCTTCAATCCGGACCTCCAGCGGCGACAGTATCCGGACTTCAGTTTTTTCAGTCGTAGGGGGGACGGGGAGCGCCCTCCTGGTCGGTGCCGGCGCCGCGGGTCCTCCGGCCTGACTGGTCCCCACCGGCCTGGCCAGGATCGACTGCCGCACCCCTTGGCACCCCGCGACGCCGTGGAGCCGCTTGGCTGCAGCAGCCGCCTGTTCGGTTGTCAGCGCCGGCAGGCAGTTCGTTGCCCTATCGGCCGAACAAGTCCCATTCGCCGACACGGCAGCACCCAACCCCGCCGCGCGCAGACAACGTGCCGTTTGAGGCGTAGTGGGGGCAGTAATCGGCAGGCGCGGCGGACCCATATCCCTATTATCGACGGATTGCGTCCTCCAGTTGCCACGCATGAGCCCCCTGATTGACGCCGCAGCCCAGTCGGCCTATCAATCGCGCCTGGCATGATAATAACTGCATCGCAGGGGGACAGGTACCGTCGGATATAGGAAATATGCGGATTTGTCGGTACCTGTCCCCCTGCGAGGTGTTGAGGAATTGGCAGCGATTATGGATATGATCCTCCATCACCACGATTGGCTCGATTCCACGAACGACGAGGTGATGCGTCTGGCCCGTGCCGGGGCGCCGGAGGGGACGGTGGTGGTGGCCGATGCGCAACGTCGCGGGCGGGGGCAGGCAGGAAGGGTGTGGGAATCGCCGCCGGGGAGGAATCTCTATTTTTCGCTGCTGCTACGGCCCGCGCCGGAACCGGCGGCATGCACGGAGTTGACAGCCGTGGTCGGGCTCGCGCTCGCGGAGGCGCTCGAAACGGCGTGTCGCGGGGTCGCTGGTGGTGCGGCCGTGCAGGTCGGCCTCAAGGCCCCGAATGACCTGCTGCTCGCGGGGAAAAAACTCGGCGGTATCTTGACCGAAGCGGTGATTTGCGAAGGGCGCTTCGTCTCTGTCGTGGTCGGGTGTGGGATCAACGTCAACGCGAGGCCCGAAGATTTTTCGCCCGCGCTGCGCTCAACCGCGACCTCCTTATATATGTCGACGCAAGTCACATGGGATCGCCCGACATTGCTGACGACGCTGCTCGACCGTCTGACCCGCGTCTACGCGCACTATCTCGCCGCAGGCTTCGCGCCGCTCCGTACCGCATATGCCTCGCGCTTGGTGGAACTACGAGGCGCGCGATGACGCCGCCGATCGCCGACCTGTTCCTCGCCATCGACGTCGGCAATACGAACATCGTCTGTGCACTGCACGATGGCGTGCAATGGCACGCGCCGACCCGCACCGTGACCATGCCGGCGCTGTCCGATCCCGCGCTGGAAGCCATGCTCCGCGCGGTCTGCGCGGCGAGCCGCGTCGCTGCGACGCAAATTGCCGGCATCGGTGTCGCCAGCGTCGTTCCATCGCTCGACGCCGCGCTGCATACGGCCGTGCAACGCGTTTGCACCCGGTCGGCCGTTTTCGTGACACCGGCCAATTACCCGCATCCGATCCGCTATCCGCTCCCGCACGAAATCGGCGCCGACCGTTTGGCCGACGCGGCTGCGGCCCTGGCCCAATTTGGAGCGCCGGCACTCGTGATCGACTTCGGCACCGCGACCACGTTCGATTACCTCGACGCCAGCGGCGCGTACTGCGGCGGCCCGATCGCGCCCGGCGTGCACCTTTCGCAGGAGGCGCTGTCCCGCGCGGCGGCCAAGTTGCCGGAGATTGCGTTCGCGCGTCCGGCCGGCTTGATTCCGCATACCACGGTCGAAGCGATGCAAGCCGGACTTTACTATGGTGCCGTGGGTGCCGTGGACGGGATCGTAGAACGGATGTTGACCGAAATCGGCGCATCGCCGCAACTCATCGCCACCGGCGGCCTCGCGCCCGTGATCTGTCCGCATCTGCGCTATCCGACCACAATCGCTCCACTGCTGACGTTGGAAGGGATTCGGTTGCTTACGGCTATGAGGGCGTCAGAAAGTCCGTGACCAATTCGTTCCACTCACACCGCCGTCGCGCCGAAGTCGAGGCGGATCACGAGGCCGGTCGTTGTCATCTCGGAGGTGATCGTCCAGCCCAGCGCTTGCGCCACGGCGGCGAGGATCGGGTCCGGGCCAGGGCGGGTCCAGTCAATGTGCCGGTGGAGGTACGAGGCGTCCGTCGGATGCGTCGCGGATGGGTATTGCAGTGTGAAGATCGTGCCGTCCCAGGTCTGCGCAGCAGCCGAACGCAGCAACGGGGCGAGGAAGAGTCCGGCGAGTTCACTCCGTGCAGTGGTCACGCGATATTCGCGCGTGGCGTCGATCCCGCGAGCGTGAGTGCTGCGATTGCGCAGTCCCGTCACGCGGGAAGGGATGTCCCCCGATTCTCCGCAGCTGGGGGCCTCGCAGATACCGAAAGCGACTGCGGAGCATTTTTCGATCGCTTGTGTCCAACTGGAACTGAATGCGATCACGAGCGCTCGTGGTGCCGCGGTGAGTCCTTCCCCAATAGCCAACTCGGCCGCGCGCAGCTTTGCCTTCGTGACGCGGATCCAGTCGGAAACGCGCTGCCACTCGGCCTGATCCGTTCCCGCCCATTCCATCCGCCGACAGCAATCCGCGTATACAGTATCGACATAATCGAACAGTTGAACCGCGGCCTGCACCTTACCGGCGCTGGTGAAGCTGGAAAGCAGAGCGGGGAGGTCCGCGGCGCGGTATTCGATTTCGTCCGCGATGGAAAAATCGGGCGCGGGGCGGAACGAGTTGGCGGGGAATGTGAACGTGACGGTAGTCCCTTCTCCTACGGTCGATTCAATCGCCCACGCAATTCCGAATCGCGCGCACGTGGTGCGGATGCTGGCCCACCCCAGACCATGCCGATCCTCCGGCGCAACGGGCCGACCGTCGTGGATCCGCTCGCCGGCCCGCAATCGCTCCAACGCCTCCGGTGCAATCCCGGTTGCGTTGTCCTGGATGCTCAGGCGATTTCCGACGCGCTCCAGATCGATACAGACTTGCGTCTCCGAGCCAGGATGCGCGATCGCGTTGCGGATGCAATTTTCAGCGAGAGCGCGCACCGCCTCGGCCAGTTCCGCAGCCGCTAAGCTCAGATACTCCAAGCCATGGAATGCGATGGCAATTCGATCGCCAAACGCGGCTTTCAAGCGCTGCGCCAGCGAGCGGAGACTCGTCGAGGCTGGGGCGCAGAGGGCACGGAGGTCGTCCCAGCGGCCCCGCTCAATGTCGCTTGGAATATGCACATAAACATCCGTCACCCGATGCGCCACGTCGTGCGCGATGCGCTGAAGTGCCAGGTCAGGACCGGAACTCCACTGGCCCATGCCGTCGTCGATCCGCCGGCACGCCGGAAGCAGCGCCGTCTCTAACCACGCGAGCAGCTCCGCAGCCGTGGCGCCGCGATCCAGCCGGGAGATCAGTTCACGATTCGTCGCGGCTTCAAAGTCGAGCCACGCTGCAAGGAAGTCCGCCGGGTCCGATTGCGCAACCACGCGCTCGGCCGCGGCCATGAGACTGGCCGCCGTGACGACGCCGAATGAGTCCGTGTGCGCTGTCGTGGCTGCGCCGCCGTCCGTCGCCTCCGCAAAACGCAATGCGCGCGGCACTGCGGGCCGCACTGGCATGTGCGTTCCGTCGGCAAAGAGGAAACAGGAGACGGAGTTTGCCTCGAGATAGGTGCCTGTCATCCTGAGCGGAGCGAAGGATCCAATGGGTGACACTGGATTCTTCGCTCCGCTCAGAATGACACCCTTCAATTGCCGACGCCCCCCAATCGCCCCCCGATCACACGTCCCCCCAACCCGGCGAATGGTAAAAAAAGACGATCGTCCGTGAATGCCCATAGCAAACCGATTATCGGCATCCCTCTAACAAAGTTGCGTGGTTTCGAAGACCACGTTTGTGCCGTTTGATGAAGCAACCAGCTCTGGTTTCACCACAGCCGGGGCCGAGTGTCCCCGCGCCCAGGGGCTCTCGCAGCCGTTTTCTCCTTGCGTTATCTAATGACGAAAACGGCGAGGGTGAGCGCGCGGCGGCTCGATGCCGCCGCGATAGCGTACCCTGGAGGCCCCGGGCCCCTCCGCCCGGCCCTTGGAACGAGCACTGACCACGGCAGTCCGGATTACGCCGCAAGACCCGCACTCCTTAATCATTTAGCCAACACGCGCTAATCGCTGCCGACTTCGTAGCGCTGGACTGGAGTGGCGGCGTCTAGTTGGGGAGTGACGGCGTGGTCGTCGCCGACGACGAGGACGGTGAGGTTTTCCGGAGACAGGTATTGTTTCGCCACGCGGATGACGTCGGCCCGCGTGACCCGCTCGATCGCGGCGCGGAAGACTTCGATGTAATTCGGCGGATAGCCGAGAAAGACGAATCGCGCCATATCGCTCGCGACTTGATACGGGTCTTCGTACTGGAAGATCATTTGCTTCAAAACTGCGCCTTTCATCGCCGCGACTTCATCCGCGGCCACGCGTTCGCCGGTCGCCATCTCGCCGATGATCTTGCGGATACTCGCGACGGTGCGGCCAGCTGCCTCGACCCGTGTCTTCGCATGCGCTTGCAATACGCCCGGCACCGTCGGCGGACCGAAGCCAATTTGGGACCACGTCTCGTAGGCTAAGCCCTGTTCGGTGCGGATGGAGCTCGCGAGCCAGCTGGAAAACGTTGCGGGCGATCCGAGAATTTCGTTCATCACGTAAAGTGGAAAGCGATCCGGATTATCGCGACTGGTGGCTAATTGTCCCACATTGACGACCGCCTGCGTGATCGCCTTCGGCGCAATCCAGGTCCCCGGTTTGAAAACGGCCTCCACCGGCGGCGCGGTGCGCGCCACGACCGGACGTTCCGGATATTGCGCCATCAATTCTTCGACCTTCTTGACCAACGTACCGGTGCGAAAATCCCCCGCCGCGGCACACAACATTTGGGCGGGCGCAAAATGCGTGGCATGCAACGCCTTCAAGTCTTCCGGCGTGATGGCCTCGACCTGTGTCGGCGTCGGCGTACGGGCCCATGGACTTTCGCGGCCATAGAGCAATTTGCGGAACAAGCGCGCACCGAGGTGCGTTGGGTCGTCGTTTTGGCGTCGCACCGCTTCCAACAATTTCGCCCGAGCGACGGCAAAGCGCGCGGGATCGAACGCGGGCGCGTACAGCATTTCAAAGAGGAGTCGCAACGCCTCGTCTTGCGTGCCACTTAACGAGGAGAGCGCCACCGAGGCCTCTTCCCAACTGACTTGGGTGTCAATCGTGATGGCTTGGCTGTCGAGCAGTTCGTCGAAGATTTCCGGGGCATTCGTCTGCGTCCCGCCGGTACGGAGCAATGTGGCCATCAAGCCGTGCAGCCCGACCTTCTCCGCGGGATCGTGCACGCGTCCACCGGGATACAGTAGCCCGAAGCGAAATAGCGGGAGCAGCCGATCTTCCATGAAGAAGCAGCGCATGCCGTTTATTAATGTCCGCATTTCTATGTGCGGCGGCGCGAATTCCGGTGCCGGCGTCGCGGTGATACGCTCCAACAACGCCTTCGCCTCTCCGATCGCGGCGTGAGCCGGAAAGGCGAGAAAGTCAAAAATCAAAATGCAAAATGCGAATATCAAAATGGACTGCACTCCCCATTTTGCACTTTGCATTTTGCACTTTGAGATTTGCATTTTCCCCATCACGGTTTCCTCAGCACGGCCACGGTCCGTTGGGTCGGTTGCAAATAGGCGGCGGCCACCTTCCAGACCTCTTCCGGCGTGATCGTGGCCATAACGGTCGAGTGCTCCACAACGTAGCGCCAATCCCCCGCCACCGATTGAAAATAGGCCAACTGTTGGGCCAAGTTTTCGTTCGAATTGAGTCCCCAGAGGAAGTCCGCTTCCAGATTGGTCCGCGCCTTGGCAAGTTCGCTGATCGCCACCGGGACCTCGCGCAGCCGTTTCAATTCGCCTTCGATCGCGTCGATCACTTCGTCCGGATCGTGCCCCTCTAACGGCTGCGCCTCGATCAGGAACAGATTCGCCAGTCGGCCGCCCGGCGAACCGCTTTGGCACCGCACGGAACGCGCGAGTTGCAATTCTTGTTCGAGCCGGCGCCGCAACCGCCCGGTTTCGCCTTCACATAAAATTTGTTGGAGGGCATCGAAGACGTAATCGGCGCGGTCCGGCAGCGGCGGCTTGTGATACGCCAACATGACCGAGGCCCCGGCGTCGAAGCGGATCTCGACCCGTCGTTCGGCCAATTGTTCGGGTTCGGCTGGAAATTCCCGCTCCTGCTTCAATTTCGCCGGCAGGCCTCCGTAATATTTGCGAATCGCCGCCTTGGCCGCGCCGCGATCGAAATGTCCTACTAAGATGCCGACCATCTGGTTCGGTATGTAATGTGCCGCGTGAAATTGCTCGGCATCTGCCATCGTCAATCCGGCGATTTCGGGCATCGAGCCGATCGCCATGATCCGATACGGGCTGACTTGAAACGCGGTCCCGAGCAGGGCTTCGTACATCCGGCCCCGTGGACTGTTGTCGACCGAGGTGCGACGTTCTTCCATCACGACGTCGCGTTCGGCATAAAACTCTCGCATCACGGGATGCCCGACCATATTGGCGCTCAAGTACATCCAGAGCTCCAACATGTTGGTCGGGAGTCGCGCGTAGTAGCCGGTGATGTCCTTGCTGGTGAACGCGTTGACTTCCGCCGCGCCGTTGTCGTGGAGCAATTTCCAGACCTCGTTCGGAACAACAAAGCCTTGAGCGGCCTTGGCCAATCGGGCCCGCTCGGCGGCTAAGCGCTCCACTTCAGTGGAGTGTCCGGCCGCAGCGGCTGCGCCGAGCGTTTGGTCGACTGCACGAATCTGCTGAAACAGCGCCTCTTCTTGCACGGGGTCCGTGGTGCCGATCTCGCGCGATCCTTTGAAGGCCATATGTTCGAACATATGCGCCAGGCCCGCTTTGCCAGGGGTTTCGTCGATACCGCCCACCCGGACTTGCACCACGCCGGTAAAGACCGGCGCGTCGCCCCGCTCGACCAGCAGCCAGAGCATTCCGTTGTCGAGCCGAAATTCTTCGATCCGGTCGAGCAGTCGGTGCAGCTGGGCGTCTTTCCGCGCGCATCCGCGACCGCACCCACTCAAGCCGATTATGAGTCCCAACGCGAACAGCCAACGCAGACTGCGATGGACGGTATTCATCAGACTATTAGCTTGACATTTCATCGTAAATGGAACAATTTTTTATCTAAATTAGATGTTATTTAACTAAAATTATCATATATCAAACATATTCTATGCTCATTGAACTCGATACCAATCTCAAGGCGTTATGCCTCGATATCATTACGGAAAACACCGGGAGCGTCCACTTTACCCGACTGCTCTGCACTACGAAGGTCAAGTTGGATAGCATCGAGTGGGACATCGCCAATAAGATGTTAGAAAAAGGCGACGAGATGAAACACGCGCTCGGTCGCCACCAGTTCACCATAAACTAACCTCGGTTCTCTCGACTGGGCGGGTCCTGCCTGGGGGAGCTGTCGCGCCGGCCGTGGGGGCGGGTTTCCCCTACGACCTGAGACTGGCAGCTTGCACACCATCACAGAGATCGTCAAATCAGCCGAGATCGTATCCGAAGCCATGGTTAGCCACTCCCCAGCCCACACGGCCGGCGCGCCACTCCCCCAGTCACCCGCTTATTTGAGGTCAGGGCTTTTTCCCCTGAACATTGCTGGCTGCTCGCTTATAACAGGTGGCGCGATATCCCCCAATAGCCGATCAGTTTGTAGGCCAACTTGGCGACTGTGAAATTCGAGGTGTGGTCGTTTGCAGTTGGCGCCAGTTCGACGACGTCGGCGCCAACGACTTCGCGTTGTTGAAAGACGCGGCGCAGAAAACGGAGCAGCGGCCACCAGCCGATGCCGCCCGGTTCCGGGGTGCCGGTGGCGCGGATCAGGCTTGGGTCGATCCCGTCTACGTCGACCGTCAGAAAAATTTTCGCGGGGAGGGCCGCAATAGCTGCATCCATCCAGTCGTCATTCGCGGCCATTTGATACGCAAACCAACGTGGCAAGCGATTTGCTCGGATAAATTCGCGCTCCTCCGGGCAAATGCTGCGGAGGCCCACGCCGACTGTGGGACAACCCAATTCGACGATGCGACGCATCACGGACGCATGACTCCACGGCGAGTCTTCGTATGCCGCGCGCAAGTCGCCGTGCGCATCGATTTGCAGCACGCCGAGACCCGGATGGCGCCGCAGACAAGCGCGCACGCAGCCGGTGGTCATGGCGTGTTCGCCCCCGAGCGCTAAGGGCCATTGCTCGTTCGCTAAAATACCGCTCATTGCTGTGTCGATCCGCGCGATCGCGTCGGCCCCGACAACGCCGCTGAAATTGACCGCCGGCAACGTTTGCAGCCCGACCCGATACGGTTCGCAGTCGAGCTCTTCATCGTAGAATTCCACTTGGCAGGAGGCCTCGAGAATCGCCGCCGGACCAGCGGCCGTGCCCTGACCATATGACGTGGTTGCTTCAAATGGGACCGGTAAAATTCCGATGCGCGGGACGGCCGCCCCATCGTCGGGCGGATCCAGAAATGGCCGACCGCTGTTGTCAGTGGTGGCGCTCACGGAATGAAAATGGCCCCGGCGCAAACCGAGGTCCACAACCCGGTTTTGTCCCCGACTGCGGACTGGGTAATGTTCATCGTCTTGACGATGTCACCGGAAATGGTCCAAGTCTTGCGCCGTTCGTTCCACGACTTGTCTTTGTCGAAGCCGACACCCAACACTGTGGCCAACATTTCGGCCGCCAAGTCTTCGGCGTAATCGCCCGCTTGGCTGTCGGTCTGGCCGTAGGCCTTATGTTCAGAGAGATAGCCGTGATGACTGCGATCCCGCGGAATGGCCAGCCCGACCGACGCAGCGATCATCCGGTGCGCTTCATCGGTGGCGGTGTCGTACAGCACACAGAAGACGATCTGTCCCGGCTTCAACAGCTTCAGGCCTTCCTTGCGTGGGATGATGCGGCAGTTCGGCGGGAAGATACTGGAGACGCGGACCAGATTGAAATGCGCAATCCCGGCATCTCGCAACGCCATTTCGAAGCTTTGCAGCTTCTCTTTATGTTTCCCTACGCCGTTGGTCAAAAAACATTTCGTCGGTACGAGTGACACAGGCCGTCCTCCTTTTGCTTATGCTGTGGGGAGCGCGCTTAACATATACGGCCGGTCGGTCACTAGAAAAAAATGTCCGCTAAGCACCTGTGACGTGATCGGAACGCTTCGCGGCTGCTTCGGCTTCCGTTTCCAGTCCTCTGGTCAATTGCGCTGCCGTGGCTGTAACATCGGCTGGTGTTGGCGCCTGGGCCGCTTTGGCGCGACGGGCGGCACGATATGCGGCAATCCCCGCACCAGTGAGAACGAGCCCCGCCAGCGTAAAGACAACAATTTGCAGTCCGACTGGGATATCACCACCAGGACTGTTAGCTGGACGCCCGAACCTCGGGGCACCGGGCCATTCTCCATCGTTGAGTCCCACTAAAACGACGCCGGCCATCGCGCGCTGTGCAACGCCCGACACGGCCGCGCCCACCGAGCTCACCCCCGCGAGTTCCGGCACCGCATTCCAGAGCGTTCGCCCGACGCCGCCGCGCGGGACGACTCCCAGCAACGGACGACTATTCGCGACGAATCCTGCCGATACCTGCGGCACTGCACTGCCGCCACGCTTCACCAACGACACGGCGCGCGTCGCACCGCGATACGCACCCCGCACGCCCCGCGGACCAACCTGCACTTGCGATATCTGCCCATGTCCATATGCCATGTTGTCTCCTTTGGTGCGCAACGCTCCCTTCTCGGTCGCGTTGCAGTCATCGCTACTGCGGGCCACGGCTCCGCTGCCATCTGCTCCGCAATCCCTTCGGGCTTGCTGCGCGGAGCAGCTAAGCTGCTCCATGCGGCGCCGCCCTTACTTCTTTTCTCCCCTCACGCCTACACGAATTCCGCAGCGTGTCTGTGCCGAGATTGACTTTTGTCCGCTCCGGATTGATCAAACCATGGCACTCGATCAAAACGTCAGTGTGGGACTGTTGTAAACGACGGGGGCGGTCGGATCGATCCGGATGCGCGGTTCGGGGTCGGCGGTAACGGACCGCTCACGGAGGATTGCGGCGCGCAGCGCCTTTCGCACGGTAAAACCGGCCGGCCGGCTGGCATCGGCGCCGTCGCCGCGCGCCCATTGGGCTAACGGGAATTGCTCGCCTAAGCCAGTCTCCATGAAGTCGGGATACGACAATGTATAAACCGCCTCGGAATCGATCGGGGCCCGTTGACGATCCCGGACGATCTCGACGTCGGCCACTTGGCCGTCGCGATCGACGGCATAGTGGAGTCCGGCAAAATGGAGCAGCAATGGTCGGGTGCCGGAATCGAGGCGCGATACGGCAACGGCATATTTGATCAGCGCGCAGACTTGAGCCCCGGTGAGCGAGCAAATGTGCACCGGATTGTCGAACGGGAGGATTTCCGCCAATGCCGCCTCCGTGACCGGACCGGCGGGGATGCCATCGCGTACATTGCCACCGAAATTCACGCTCAGATCGGTCCCGGCCTGCCGTTGGACTGCGTCCGTGATGAAGTTCATCAGCGGCGTAGAGCGCGCAGACTTCCCCTCGAAGGCCAACGGGGCAACCGCCGTCCCAAGCACGGCGCTCGGGAGCGTTCCCTCCGCCACGATGGGTTGATAGTCACCACTCGGGACAATGGCACTGCGGTCGATATCGACGAGGGTATGCTGCACGTCTTGGAGGCTCCCGTCGGCGCGGAGCGCAAAATCGAGGACGCCCAGCCACAACGCATTCTGTCCCGCGTGGACGATATGCGTCGAACGCGCGCCATGCGAGACGACTGCGTGAATCAGGTTGTGGGTGTGACCGCCGAGAATCAGGTCGATGTCGGGCGTGGCGAGACGTTCGTCCCACGGCAGCCCCGCGTGCGACAACAGGATCGTTGTGACGGGGCGCTCAGGATACAACGCCTTGAAGGCATGAATCGTCCGTTGCACGGAGCCGACCAAATCGCCGCCCATCACGGCCGCGGAGCGATCAAACCCCTGTCGGGCATGGTAGCGCAATTCATGCGCCAAATCCGGTGTCGTGATGCCTAAGATGAGCACGAGATGATCGCCGAGTTCAGCGACAGCGCCTGGCAAGATTCGCGCGTCGGCCGCAAGTCGCGCCAACGAGGAATCGGCCGCAAATTGAAGATTGCCGCACAGCCACGAAAATTGCGCGCGCCGCATCGCCTGCGCCAACACGGACTCCGCTGCAGCCGTCGCCGTTTGCTGCACGGTCAGCGCCTGGAGCACGCGTTGCACTTCGGCCGCAGTGGCCTGCCCCGTTCGATAGTCGGCCATGACTTGAGCGAACAACGCCTGCAGCGCTTGCATGCCGCGCCGCAGATATTCGTGATCGTGGTAATCGAACTCATGATTGCCGATCGCGGAGGCGGTAAGGCGCATCGCGTTCAACAATTCAATCGTCCGCCACAGCCGATCCACCGACTCGCCCCCTTCGACGTTGTCGCCGAGGGCAAACGCGGCGTCGACCCCGCCATGCGTGCGCAACATATCGAGCACGGTGCCAAGCCGCGCCAGCCGCGCGACTTTACTGTGCGCATCTCCCATGTAGGCGAAGCGGAAATGCGTCCCGGTGGGCCGCGGCGGCAACGTCGCGGGATCCGCCAGGTCCACAACCACACGGCGGCTCGGCATGACCCGAGGACGGGCAGATGGGCCGACCGACGAAGTCGACGCAATCGGCGCGGGCGCGGGGCACCATGCCAATGCAGGATGGCAATGCAGCGGAAGCGCGGTATCGACGGCGCGGCGGCGGCGCTCGATCTCGGCCGCGAGCAACGGAAAAATTCGCCGCTGGAAGTCGCCCAACGACGCCATGTGGCGGCGTTCGACATACTCCGTGGACCACTGCATTGCCCGCGTCAGGAAATGGAGGCGCTTGCGCATATAGAGTTGCGGCAACCGCCATGAATAGCGAGGGTCCAACCAATCATCGAGCCGCTCCGCGCGCGTTCGGATCGCCTGGGCCAAGTCCGGCCGACCGATACGCCGGAAGCATTCCTGAAGCGGCGGACAATACGCATCGCGCTGCAATTCCAGCAGCCGGGCGAACAGCGCAAGGCCGCGCTCCGGGGCGCCATCCCGCAACTCATGGTGGAAGACGCACATTTCCATCCCGAAGGCCTCGAGGAGATGATCGATATTCAACAACTCGGGGCAGAGCGTGGAGTTGTCGCGCTCGAACCCGAGCGCCAACTGCGCCCGATCGAGATTCGCGCCGTGCCAATTGATACGGCGGAGTTTGTCGAAGTCGAGCACTACCGGCGCGCCGCTCGCGCGATCGAACTCGATATCCCATTCGCAGAGGTCCCGATGGAGCACGCCGCGACAATCCATAAACAGCATCGCCGAGACTAACAGCGGCAAGACCGACGGCTCGTCGAGCAACGCCACGCCGCGCGGATGGTCGCCGATGCGACACAGATTGGGACAATAGCGGGAGACCAGCAACGCCACGTCCGGCGCGGCATAGCCAAATTCCACGTGTTCGAGCTGCGGATGCCCGCGCACCGCCATCATCCCCGCCGCCACTTCCAGCACCGAGGCCTGCAACGGATCGCGGCGTCGCTCCGGGCGCCACAATTTGACCACGTACCGGCCGATCTGAACAACGCGACTATTTTGGCCGTTCGTCAGTTCGCGCGTATAGTGATCCGAGGATTCGAGCAGCTGTTGCAACTCGCGGGGGGACAGTGTCGTCGGATTCCGACCGATGGATCGGGGGCGGGCAGCGGAGCGCGGCGCTGTACAACGTGGAAAACGACCGGCCATCTGGCACCTCAGGGCGTGAGACGTTGGTACGGAATCACGACTTGCAACTCCCCCCCCGCCACGTCACTCACGAGCAGATTCACCCCCGGCCCGTGATTGACACCCGGCGCCATCCGCAGTTGCGCCGGGTTGAGGAAACGCGGCACCGCAGGCGAGAGATCCAGTTCCGCGCGAAAGAACGTCAACCAGGGCCCGGCCAACGCGGCCCGCTCGCTCAAGAGCCCATCGCCCCGCGCCGCCTGCACCACGGTAAGGAATGCGTGGCGACGCTGCGGATCCTGCAATGCCGCGCGCGTGAAGCCATGCGTGGCACCGCCGACCGTCAGACCAATGGTGTCCGCCGGATCGCCGGGGAGCACGCTGAGCCAATCGGAGACATGGGTCGCGGCCGGCGCCAGGCCTTGCCTGTGGTCTTTGGCGGCACGGCCGATGTTGAGATACGGCGAAACGCGGAGTCCCACCTGGCGGCCAGGCAACAAGAAACGGTGATTGGTCGTGCCATCACAGGCGTCGCTCTGCAGAAAGTCCCGGAGTGCTTGTTTTTCCGCGGCGGAGAGGAACGACGTTTCAATTTGCGTGAGGACCGCGTCGAGCAATCGCAGCGTCGCCTGCATCGCCGCGTTTTCGTTCTTCCGCAGCGGGCGCGTGGGTGGATTGTCCCGATCGGCAAAGTAGACGACGTCCACAAAGACCTCGGTGTCAGAGGTCGCGCCGCGGAGACACGCCTCGAAGGTCCGGGCCAACACAGTGGCCACGCGCTCCGGGCCCAACACGCGATACTGCCGCGTTTGGGTAGAGATCGACACCGACATGCGCCCAGCATGTAGTCCGGCGTTCGTTAATTGCTGCAGATCGCGATCCGCAAGCCGCAACGCCCCGTGCTGCAGCACGCCACGCACCCCGGCCGTCATGATCTTCACGCGACACCGCGTCGTCTCGGCCACCAGCCGTGCGAAGTCGCCAATCCCCTCTCCCGTCGCGCACTCCAAGTGCGCCGGATCGCTGTCGCGAAACGTCTCGATCAGCGCATTGGGGAATGCGGCCTGGACCGGCACTCCGTGCCGCGCACTCGCCTCCCGCAATGCCGTCAGCACCGCGACTGCGAGTGGCCAACTCACCGTCGCCACATCGGGGAGTGCCCCGGCATGGCAACCGGCACAGCGTTGGATACATCCCCGTTGTGCGTAGATTCCGAAGAGATTGGCAAGCAATCCCGGCATCTCCTCCGCGGCAAACAGCGAAAAGGCCCCGGCGGAGACCACGTCGCCGGCTATGGAGAGTGGCTTACCGGCAACCGGACCGCCGATCGCACGAGACGCGACGATGGTTGTAGGCAGATGCGTGTTTCGACGATCGCCATTGCCACCCAACGGTCCCCTCGTTGGGCAATGGTCCTGTGATGCGGTGGTTATTCGATAGACCAGCGGCTGACGTGGCACAACGTGATACCTGATGCCATTGCCAACGGACGGAGAGCGATTCGTCATGGGTGCTCCTGCAGCATGCGTTCAGTATCGGCCGCATCGAAAAAAAGTTGCCTCGCTAGGGGCATGTAAGCATTTCAAGCGCTGTCATTCTGAGCCGCAGGCGAAGAATCCCGCGAAATCCACTGGATCCTTCGCCGAACGGCTCAGGATGACGTCTCTTACCTATTTATGAGATATGCCAGATCAAATCCGATCATTCCCACCAACCGCCAGAAAATTCCTCAAGATGCGCAGGCCATCCGGGGTGAGATAAGATTCGGGATGGAACTGAAGGCCGAAGAGCGGCTTCGTCGTGTGTTGCAGCGCCATCACAATGCGACGGTCACTAGTCCACGCAGTGGCGTGGAGTTCCTGGCCGAGCGGGTCGCAGCGCAGCGAGTGATAACGGGCGGCGGAAAACGGCGTCGGCACGTCGGCGAAGAGAGAGTGTCCGTCGTGAATGACCGCACTGGTCTTGCCATGCATTGGGTGCGTGTCGCGGCGGATGCCGCCGCCGCAATATTCATTGATTGCTTGCATGCCGAGGCAGACGCCGAGCATGGGGAGCCGTCCCGCAAAACGCTCCAACAGAGTAAAGATCGCCGGATGATCGGCGGGCCGCAACGGCCCGGGAGACAGCACGAGATGCGTCGGCACAAACGCGGCGATGGCGTCGGTCAGCGCACTGCTTGCGCGTACCACTTGTACGACCGCGCCGAGCTGTTCCAACCCTTGCGCCAAGTTGTAGGTGAACGAATCGACGTTATCGAGCAGGAAGACTCGCACCATGGGCGGTTACCATACTACTCGCCGCTGACGTGATCCGACCGTGCCGACGCGGATGTGGCGATCCGCTCTTCCCGCGGGATCGGTGCTAATTGCGTCCGTCGTGCCTCATTCCGATTGGTAATAAACCCCCAAATTGCCAAACCGCCCAATACCAACGCTACGGCAGCCGGTCCGGCCCACCCATATGGAACAGATGCGACATCCTCGGCATATCCATCGAAATAGCCCAGCGGGAGCGCACCGAACGCCGCCAGTCCACCCATTGATTGAATGCCATGCTCCGGCGCAGCGGCGACGACGTTGCCCCGTCCCGTCACATTCGCCCAGAGGCCCGCTATGCGCTGTCCCAATCCACGCGCTAACGCCACAGCCGGACGCGGCACAGATGCCGTTCCCACACCACTCCCCGGCCGCACCAACAGCGCGCGCGCACCCACTCCACCGACCACGCCAGCCCTCCGCACCCCGCCGATCGCCATACTCAGCCCCTTTCCACGCAGCAGTTGTCACAAAAAAACAATGGGCAACCCCCTATTCCACCCCCACCCCGCGACGCAAGCACTTTTCCCAACACCCCGCAAACCAGCGCCAACAAACCATCAGCGAGACACACCACACACAACATCCCACTTCAACCTCCCCCACCAAGTAAAGGAGGTCTCAGTGCGAAGAATGGAGCAGCGCTCGGGGGCTGTGTGCGCGTGACGCTGGGATAGGGGGGCCCCGCTGTTGCGGGGGGGAAGGGTTGACCCTTCCCTCCTGCGTCACGCGCACCCGCTCCCCGGGGACTGCGGATCTCTTGAAGGAAGCAAAGCAGACCTACGGACGAAATTCTTTGTGCCCCTGCCCGTCATACGACAAGATCTTCGGCACCCCTTCCACCACCGACTCGATATTCACCGGCCGTCGCCAGATCCGAAACAGATTCTTCAAAGTTTCTTGCGCATAATCAAAACGGAGATCCACGCCGTCGTGTTGGTGCTTTAACAACAGCTCTCCGCGATTGCCGTAGTTGGCGTCGACTACGTCGATCGTCGGTTGTCCCGCGTTCGTCAATTGATTCAGCAGTTGTTTCTTGATCTTCTCGAACGTCCGATCGGCGATCTCGAATTGGTCGCTGCTCAAGTTGTACGCGTAGACAAACATCCGGTGTTCACGACAAAACTCCGGCGTCAGGAATTCGTCGAGAAACGTGATGTCGTTGTAGATCTTCCGTACTTCGAAAATTTTCTGCCTTCCTAATCCCAACTGCCGATCCCACTTCGCCCGCACGCGCATGTCGGTGCACTCGTCGTATTCCTTGCCGAATCGCCCGCGGTTCCACCGATCTTCAATATCGCGATAGAGCTCGATCCCTATCTTATACGGATTGATCCGCTGCGGCGTCATTGCCACCACGCCCGCGTGGTGATCGGCGTAATCGATCACCTCCGAATCCTTCAACGCCCGCTGCGTCATGATCGTACTGTGCCAATAGCTGGCCCAACCTTCGTTCATAATTTTCGTCTGGGCTTGGGGAGAGAAGTAAACGGCTTCTTCGCGCACAATGGAAAGGAGGTCACGTTCCCAACTTTCCAGCGGGGCAAAGTCGGTTAGGAACTGGAGTACGTCGCGTTGTGGACGTTCCGGGAAATTTTTCTCGCGTTGGCGTTCCTCGACTAATTTTTGTTGCTGCGCTTCCATGAATTCGGGCGGATTCAGGTAGCGTTCCATGTAGTGCCGCGCACCCGTGCCCAGCTTCCGGACCACCGGCGACGCGTCGCCTTCTTCATGTTCGACATGTTGGCGGGCTGGAGCGCGGCGAATGGCAGCGCCGTGGTAGTCGATTAAAGTTTCCAGCGAGAGACAGGCGTCGATGAACGCCTCGACTTTGTCGTAGCCGATTCGGTCAATGTAGCGCATCACGCGGGTGCGGTGATTCGCCATTTCGTCCATCATCTTCCGATTGGTGTGTCCGAAATAGACGTTGTTCTTGAAGAAGTCGGAGTGGGCGTACACATGCGCCATCACTAACTTTTGATCGACCAGATTATTGCTGTGCAGCAAATACGCGTAACACGGATCATTGTTGATCACCATTTCGTAGATCTTGGAGAGGCCGTACGTGTAACTCTTCGCCAGCTCTTCGTACTCCATGCCGAAGCGCCAGTGCGGATAGCGATTGGGAAAACCGCCGAACGCGGCGACTTCGTTGATCTGGCGCCAATCGAGCATTTCGAAGATCACTTCAAAAAAATCGAGTCCGTACCCGACCGCGTATCCGCGCAGTTCATCCCGCATCCGGCACAACTCCGGCGGCAGCGTCATCATGCCTACTTCCCCTTCCCGAGAAAATCCTTGATCGAGCGCGGAATGGCGTCTTTGTTCTCGATCCGCGAGGTGATCAGTCGATCGTGGCTCGGGAACCGCGCGGTCAGGTCGCGCATGAATTGGCCGCTCCCGTATTCGCTCTCCACTTGGCCGTAACAAAAGAGGTTCACGATCGGGAAAAATTCCATTTCGAGCAATTTCATGCACTCTTCGGTGTCGTTGCTCGACCAGTTGTCGCCGTCGGAAAAATGAAACGGATAGATGTTCCAGTCGGTCGGCGCGAATTGGCGATTGATCAGGTCGAGACAGAGCTTGTACGCAGACGAGATGATCGTCCCGCCACTCTCGCGGGTGTGAAAGAAGGTCTCACGATCCACTTCGCGCGCCACCGCATCGTGGATGATGTAATGCACTTCAACGCTCGCGTATTGTTTGCGCAGCCACGTATCGATCCAAAACGTTTCCAAACGAACGATTTCTTTTTGTTCGCTCCCCATCGAACCGGAGACGTCGAGCATGAAAAACACCACGGCTTTGTGGTGCGGTTGCGGGATTTCGCGATAGGTCCGATAGCGGCGATCTTCGCGGACCGGGATCACCATCGGTTTTTTCGGATCGTATTGGCCGGTCAGCAATTGGCGCCGCAGCGCTTGGCGATAGGTGCGTTTGAAGTGCTTCAGCCCTTCGGGGCCGGCGTGCGCGATGCCGGTGTAACGACGCCGCACGCTTTCGAGATCGGCGTGGCCGCGCGGTTCGATCTTCGGGAGTTCCAACCCTTCGCCGATAATGTCGGCCAATTCTTCAAAAGAAAGTTCCACTTCCAACATGTGCTCGCCGGGCGCGTCACCGGCCTTCGGATCGCTCCCCTCCGGCCCCGGTCCCAACGGCGTGCCGACGTCGCCCTGCCCCTGGCCCACGCCGCCGCGCTGTTTTTCTCCGTAAATAAAGCGGGGAATTTCGAGCTGCGGGATCGGGATCGTGACGAGCTCCTTCCCCTTCTTGCCGATGAGTTCGCTATTGGTGAGGAAGCGCTTAACGTCTTGCTTGATCTTGCCGCGAATGATCTGCCGAAAACGCTGGCTGTCTTGTTCGATTTTTTGGACCATTCGGCTACCTTGTTCCGCGTTCCTTGATATCGCCGCGCGCGAAGATCGACGCGACGAACTGGAGGACGTCGGTCGCACTTTCTTCGGTGTAGCCGTAGTTCTTGATCAGCCGCGCCTTCACGACATCGATTTTTTCCTGCGTGGCGCGGTCGACAATCCCGGAGACCAACGTGGTCAGCTTGATCGTGTCTTTTTGGTCTTCGAACAGCTTCAGTTCCAACGCCTTGTGCAGCCGTTCGTTCGTCTTGTAGTTGAAGCTCTTGCCGTCCAACGACAGGGCACCGATGTAGTTCATGATCTCGCGGCGGAAATCGTCTTTGCGGCTCTCCGGGATGTCGATTTTTTCTTCGATCGAACGCATCAGGCGTTCGTCCGGTTCTTCGTCTTGGCCGGTGAACGGATTCCGGACTCGTTCTTTCTGCGTGTAGGCCTTCACGTTGTCGATATAGTTCGCACAGAGCCGCGCAATCGCGTCTTCGTCGGCGCAGATGGCGCGCTGCACTTCGTTCTTCACGATATCTTCGTATTCGTTGCGCACCACGGCGATCAATTCCAAATACTTCTTTCGCTGTTCTTCGTTCTTGATCAGCGAGTGGTGCCGCAGGCCGCTTTCCAGTTCGCTCATCACCATGAACGGATTGATCGAGCGACTCCCGGTTTCCATGACTAAGCAATTGGAGAGTTTGTCCTGCACATACCGCGGCGAAACGCCTTCGAAGCCTTCGCGCATCGTTTCCTTACGCAGCTCCTTCACATTGTCTTCGGTGTACCCCGGTAACGTCTTGCCGTCGTAGAGTTTTAATTTTTGCAGCGGCGTTAAATTGGCCTTCTTCGGCTCTTCCAAGCGCGTCAACACCGCCCACATCGCGGCGGTTTCCAGCGTGTGTGGGGCGATATGTTTGCCGCGGATCCGATCCTTGCCGTAATCTTTTTGGTAGATCTTGATCTCTTCGTGCAGCTTCGTAATGTACGGAATGTCGATCTTCACGGTCCGATCGCGCAACGCTTCCATGTATTCGTTGTTGATGAATTTCCGGTACTCCGGTTCGTTGGTGTGGCCCAGGATCACGAGATCGATGTCGGTCTGCGCGAATTTCTTCGGCTTGATCCGATGTTCCTGCGACGCACCGAGCAGATCGTAGAGGAACGCGACATCGAGTTTGAGGATTTCGACGAATTCGATCAGGCCCCGATTGGCGATGTTGAATTCCCCGTCGAAGTTGAACGCGCGCGGATCCGAGTCCGAGCCGTATTCGGCGATCTTGCGATAATTGATGTCGCCGGTGAGCTCCGTGGAGTCTTGATTTTTTTCGTCCTTCGGCTGGAACGTTCCGACGCCGATCCGATCTTTTTCCGAGACCAACACGCGACGCACGCGCACGTGGTCGAGGACCTTGGCCATATCGCCGCGATAGTAGGTCAGGAGTTCGCGGAAGACGAAACGACACGGCGGGCACAGATCGCCTTCGATGTCGATCTGCTCGGTTTCGCTGAGATGCGTATTCATCCGTTCCAAGATCTTGGCGCGCGCTTCAGGCGGGAAAATTTTCAGCGGATCTTCGTGCATCGGACATGGCATTTCGAGTTGTTGACCGAACACGTTCCGCGTGTCGTTCAGGTCCTTCTTCAACCAACTGAACGTGTACAACACGCCTTCCGGCGTCCGAGAATAACATTCGAACCCCTTCTTCAACATCCGGACGATCGTGCTCTTGGAACTGCCGACCGGTCCGTGCAGCAGGATGATCCGTTTTTCCGTCCCGTAGCCGCGCGCGGCGGATTGGAAGACGTTGACGAGTTTCATCAAGGGGACATCGAGGCCGTACACCGCATCGAGACCCGCGCCGAACGGATCGTCGAAAAATTTGTAATGGATGATCTTCTTTTTATATTCGAAATATTCTTCGGTCCCGTACGACGTGATCATGTCGTAGATCCGCTGGAACGCGTTGCGCGCCACTTTGGGATTGGTCTCGACGATCTGGAGATAATCGGCGATCGAGCCTTCCCAATTGAGTTCTTCAAAATTGCGGATGTCGTGCATTCCAAGGACCGTCGACAAGAGCGTACTGCCTGCAGGGCGATTGCCGGCTGTGGTTGAGTCGTGGGAATGCGTCATGGGGCACCCTCCTTATGATGTTTCTTAAAGTGGTTCTGCGTTGTTATCTCGTATTGTACACACGCGTCGCGGGTGGCGCAACCGCCGATTCGGCATTTTTCACCCGCAACAGCATTTTTTAGTCCTGCGTTGAGCCGGCGTTGCCTAATGCGGCGCGTTCGTTTTCGCGAATCATGTCACGCACCACCGATTTCAACACCAAATTGCGGCCCGCCTTGCCGAACATGGTCCGCAGTTCTTGGTAAATCGAGTTGTCACTGAGCAACGCCCCCAACGTACCTTCGCCGCGGCGAATTTGCGCAGTCACGTTGCGGATGTCGTGGCTCGCCGACTCCAGATTCCGCATCACTTGGCCTAAACCCACACTCCCCGCCTCGCCTTCTAACTTCCCCGCCATCCGCCGGAAGCTGCGCGCCCCGGAAGCCAGATCTTTAACGATCATCGCACCGTCGGGATCGTGGAGCAGTGCGGCCAACATCCCCTCGCCCCGATCGACGGCCGCGACCAACTTTTGAATCGCTTGCATCGTCTGCTCGGCCTGGCCCATCAATTCGCGGATCGAGGCCCCTTGACTGAGCAAGTCGGAGCTCGGTTCCGTCTCGATAAAATCTTTATGCTTGAGCGGTTCATGCGCGGCACTGCCGACAGAGAGACTGATGATCTTGTCGCCCAGCAATCCCTGACTGGCGACACTGGCCTTGGAGTCGCGACGAATCCGGTCTTGGAACTGCGACGCGATTTCCATTTGGACGATCAACGCCTTGTTGTCGGCATCGGGGGAAAATCCAACCGCCGAAACCGAACCGACCCGCATCCCAGCTAATGAGACCGACGTCCCCGGCCCGATGCCGCCGGCATCCGGCAACGTACAATAGAGGCTGTATTTCCGTTCGAACCACGCGCGGTCGCTCCCGATCATGAAGATCACAAGCATCGCCAACAACAGCCCGGCCGAGACCAGGATGCCTACTCGGACTTGAATCGCGCGATCTTGCAACATCGCCTCAGGCATGACGCATCTCCCTCGTTGCCATGACTTTGTCCTCTTCGCCGAGATCGCCTCGGATGAAATTTTGTACCACCGGATTCGCCGACGCGCGCGCCGCGTCCACCGTGCCGACAAATTCAAGGCGGCGGTTATACAGCAAGGCCACGCGATCGGCTACCGTGAACGCACTCGCCATGTCGTGCGTTACTACAATACTGGTGACGTGCAACTGTTGTTGCAGTTTGCGGATCAGGAGACTGATGCGCCGCGTATTGGCCGGGTCGAGGCCGGTGGTCGGCTCGTCGTACAAGATCACGGCCGGATTGGTGGCAATCGCCCGCGCCAACGCCACGCGCTTGCGCATCCCGCCGGAGAGTTCGGCCGGCGCCATCGTCTCGATGCCGGGGAGCCCGATCAGCTCCAGACAATGTGCGACGATCTCCTGCACTTTCGCTTCCGGGTGTTGATAATGCTCGCGCAACGGATAGGCGACATTTTCATAGACGGTCATCGAATCGAACAACGCGCCGCCTTGAAACAACATCCCGATCTCGCGTCGCATCGCACGCAACTGCGCTTCGTCCATCCGGTGGATATCCGCGCCGCGAAATGTGACCAGACCGGCATCGGCCGCCAGCAGTCCCAAGATCAGTTTCAGTGCAACACTTTTGCCCGTGCCGGAACCGCCCAGGATTACGACCGTCTCGCCGGGATGAATCGCCAGGCTGAAATCGTCCAGCACCGCGCGACTCCCGAAGCGCTTCTGCACGTGGTCCAGTTGGATAATGGGATCGGCGTTCATAAGATAATGAAGAGTTTGGTGAGGAAAAAGTCGGAGATAAAGATCACGATCGAGGCATACACCACGGCCCGCGTGGTGGAGCGACCGACCCCTTCCGTGCCACCGTGGGTACGCAGCCCTTGGTAACACGCGATCATCGCGATGCAGAACGCAAAGACCACGGTCTTGCCAATGCCGTGCAGAAAGTCCTCCACAGAAACCGTCTCGACGATCTGTTTCAGATAGAAATGCGCGGTGACCTTCGCCTCCATCATCGCGATCACCATTCCGCCGAGAATCCCGATCACGTCCGCGGCGATGGCCAGGATCGGCGTCATCACCATCGTGGCAATCAGGCGCGGCGCCACCAGCTTATGCACCGGATTGGCGCCCATCGCCTCGATGGCGAGGACTTGCTCGGTAACCATCATGGAACCCAATTCCGCCGCGATCCCCGAGGCCACCCGCGCGGCAATCATCAGGGACGTCAGCACCGGCCCCAACTCGCGCGCGATCGCGAGGCCGACGATTTGTCCGGTGTAGAGCTTCAGGCCGAACCGGGCCAAGCCGACGGTGAATTGCAACGCGAGCACCATGCCGGTGAACGCGGCGATCAGCACGACGATCGGGACGGAGCGATTGCCGACGAAGAAGCATTGGCGGAGGATTTCTTTCCAATCCCAACGATAGCGGAACAAGGTGCGCACGGTGCGCCACGCCAGTTGGGTGACACCGCCGACCAATGCCGTGAGCACGAGGACTTCGCGGCCCAGAACCAAAAAGAAACTCGTCGCCTTCGGCGCTCGGAGGAGAGTGGTCATAGGGGACTCTTTGCACACTCACGACCGTTCGGCGCTTCACCACGGAGTGCCGGGGTTGTGGCGTGGGAGTCGCTCAGGGTACGCGGTCGCTGCGCCATCGAGGCGCAGCGCCGCTCACCCTCGCCGATTTCGTCATTACATTCGAATGGTGAAATCGGCTGCGAGAGCCCCTGGGCGACTCCCACGCCACAACCCCGGCCGTTCCATAACCATACCGGCGACCAATGCACCCTGTCGCACACCCGCGAGCGACTGAGCACAATCCGCTGACCCGTTCGATCCGGGGCATGGGCGAGACCATCCTCACCAGCTTGATGGAAGGGATACAAGGGATACAATGTGGAGCAATCGGGTTGCAGCACAGCCTCGAGGCAGGAGCGGGGGGGCGTCCTGCGGGCGAGTCTGAGCGAGCGAGGTCTCAGTGAGCCGAGCGCCGTAACGCGAGGCGAACGGCCCGCAGGACGCCCCCCCGCTCCTGCCGGGTCATAGATCCAATGTTCCGCTCTACTCAAAATGGAACCCCCGGACGAAGGTGTCGAAGGAGGGACGAACGTGGGCGGCGGTGGCTTCGGGGGCGGTGAGGATGAAGTCGAAGGAGCAATTGTTTTTCTTCACGACGACCGCCTCACAATACACCGGGACGCCGTCGATGCGGCGCACGGTGCGGGAGCGGTAGGCCTCGCGGCCGTCGAGCGAAAACATTTGATCGCCGAGTTCGCGTTCGAGCGGGAGACCACCGAACAATCCGCCCATCAGATTTTTCAGCGGGATGTCTTCGAAACTGCCGCCGCAGCCGGTGTGGAGCGTCAGCATTGCCCCGGTCGGGCCGTGGCGAAACGTCAGTCCGCTGGCGCGCGTGCGGTAACGCTGCCATGGCGTGGGCAACGCGCCGACGGTGAAGGCGCGATGATCGGTCAAGAAGACGGTGTCGTGGCGAACACTCAAGATGCGCGGACCACGGCTGGGCGCAAAGATGCAGCCGGTAAGCGTGAACAGGATGAGACTGAACCAAAGCGCCCCCAAGCGCGCGTATCGCATGGCGCGTTCATACAGAAGTGGACGGGGGTTGACAAGAGAGGTGCTTCGAATGAGACAGCTCGCCGGTATTGCCGCAAGCAATGACTGATCTGGGGACTCACACGCCGAGATCGCAACCCGGGGCGCAGGTTACCGCTATTCGTTGGGTGCCGTTCGCCTCGGGTTACGGCCCTCGGCTCACTGATACTTCGCGCGGCGGGGCATCATCACCATCGTGCCGCCGCGCTCAGAATCGCCCCCAACGAATAGCGGTAACCTGCGCCGTGCTTAAGCTATGGTCATTGCTCCCAATACCTCTTGCCCCCACAACACAAGGAAGCAAGCTGTCACATTTTTCGCTGAGGGAAAGGAATTCATGCCATGACTGGTACGATTACAGAACGTCTTGCAATGATCCGTGAACGCATGCGGGTGGCGGCGCGGCTGGTGGGGCGGGATCCGGACGCGGTTACGTTAGTGGCGGTGGGGAAGGGGCAGTCGGTTGAAGTGGTCCGGGCGGGGATTGCAGCCGGTGTGACGGACTGCGGGGAAAATTATGTCCAGGAGTTGGTCACGAAGGGGGCGGCGTTGGGGGAGGCAGTCCGCTCATGGCACTTTATCGGACATTTGCAGCGGAATAAAGTGAAGGCGGTCCTTCCTTATATAAGGTGGATCCACAGCCTCGACTCGCTGGCGCTGGCCGAAGTCATCGAGCGGCGGGCGACGCGTCCGGTCCGGTGCCTGATCGAGGTGAATATCGGGGGCGAGGCCAGCAAGTCGGGCGTGCCGCCGACCGGGGTACGCGCGATGGTCGAACAGCTACGCGGTTGCCGCAACATCGAACTGCGTGGTCTGATGTGCATCCCGCCGCCAGCCGACGCACCCGAGGCAAATCGCCCCCATTTCCGCGCCGTCGCAGCACTACTGCGCGCGATCAACGCAAGCGGCCTCACCCCCACTCCGCTCACCGAACTTTCTATGGGCATGAGCGACGACTTCGAGATCGCGATCGAAGAAGGCGCCACGATGATCCGGATCGGCACCGCACTGTTCGGTGCCCGAGCCCCTTAGCCGGGATCCGCAGCGCAATTACATCGCAGGGGGACAGGTACCGTCAAACCCAACATTTTCAGGTATCGGACGGTACCTGTCCCCCTGCGATGTTTTTTGTGTTGATTGGGATTGGGGTTGCGGCTAAACGTTCTGCGACGATGACGCCCACGAGCCATATCATAAAGGTCCCCGCACGACGCGTCTTTATGCCGGAAGGGCTCCACCCTACTGCGCCAATTGGGTACCGGTCGCCAAGCGAATTCCTGGCGGATCGAGACCCGGTGAGTGTCGGGAGTTTTGCCAGCTATGCGCACCGTTTCGCGGACCAGCCATTCGCGGTGGTCAGTTGGGGCGCTGCGGGGATTCGACTGGTCTCGCGCCTCGCGAATGAGGCGGCAGCGCAACGAGTGTTGGACCAGACGCGCGGCGGCGGACGTTCCCACACGATCGAACGCTTGATCCCTGACGCGGATCGATTGCAAGTCCTCACGACCCAGTCCGCGCCGACGGATCCGTTGATCGGGGCGACACTGCTGGAGGCCTGGGGCTATCTGACGGCCGCAGAAAATAAATTGCCAACGCCGGTCCAATGGCTCGCGATGACGTCCGCGCGCTTGTTTAGTGGTGGCATGGAATTTTTGGCCGCTGCGGAACTGGCTCCTCTTTGCGCGCCACCGCTCCTGCTGCCCCGCGGCTGCACTGCGTACCCTAGCGAAGTTGGGGCGATGGTCTATGTCAACGCTTGGGAATGGGTCCTGCCACTCGCACGGGAGGGCGCCGAGATTCCGCGCATCCATCCGCACGCTGCTGAAACCACCACAGCGGAATCTCCGCTCAGCGCAATAGGCCATTCCGCGCTCGTCACTGGGGCAATGCGTCGCGCCATCCCACGCCATAAGCCACAAACGGCCATCATGTTCCGCGGCGTCAGGGAAGAAGAGCCGCTTGCGTTGGACGATCGCGCGACACTGTCCCGCGCGGCGCCATCGGCAGCCGCAGAGGAAGAGCCAAGGCTGCGCGTGGCCAGCGGCGGACGACGTGGTTAGTGACAAACGAAGGCGCGTTATGCTAGGTCCGCGCGGATGAAATTCCTCGGCCTGCTGCTCACCTCTTTTGCGGAACTGACGAACATCGTGTTGGAAGTCTACATGTACCTGATCTTCGTCGCCGCGCTGCTCTCCTGGGTGCGGCCCGATCCCTACAATCCGCTGGTCCGCATCATCCGCCAACTCACCGAACCGGTCTTCTCGTACGCGCGTCGCCTGCTGCCGCGGGCGCTGAACAATGTCGGCCTCGATCTTTCCCCCATGGTCGTCTTGTTCGCGATCATCCTGCTCCGCAATGTGCTAGTGCGGCTCCTGTTCGAAATGGGCTTGGAACTCAGAGCCGGTTAAGCCGCCAGGCAATTCCCTTGCCAAGGTCCCAATCGCCCCGCTAAAATGGTGACTAGACACCCCAGAGCTGCTGGGGTAAGGAGTCGCCGTGGTAGAAAAAATCGATCGACCCGCCCCCGTCGCCCCGTGGACGATTAAGGCCTCCGGATCTGCGCAAGATCGCGGTGGCGGGCAGGGCTTTGCCCATGAAGAGGAACAAAGTTCGCCCGGTACGCCGGAGGGGTGGCAAAAATTTCATGCGCGGCAGGAATCGCGACGGCTGATGACCGTCCCGCAAGAGTCGATCCGTCACATCTGGTTTCGCAGCGCAGTCCTGCGCAGACAGCTCGCGATCGTCGAGGCCGACATGGAGTTGGAAAACGGCCACTTGCTGCGCGGTGTCCAATTTCTGCTGCCGCGACTCGATGACTATTTTCAGTTCAAGAGCTACGTGATCGGGCAAGAAGTGCCGCCGTTCATGGTGGTGCACGGGCCGCTGGTGGAAGTGAGTGTGCCCGCGGAATCGCGGCGCAGCACCGCCACCACCACGCACGCCACGCCACTTGCGTCGGCACCGCCGCAACGCTGGTGGTCGTTGTGGGATGACGAAAGCCAACGGATCCGACCCCTGGCCATCGGCTTGATCGCCGTCGGTTTGCTGGCCGTGATCGTAACGATACTCGCATTACTATAACTCATGGGCGCTTTCGAACCGAAACAGTTTGGCCGCTTTTATTTGCTGGAAAAACTCGCCGTCGGCGGCATGGCCGAGATCTACAAGGCGAAGACCTACGGCGCCGAAGGCTTCGAAAAACTCCTCGCGATCAAGCGGATCCTCCCCCACTGCTCCGCCGATAAAGAATTCATCCGCATGTTGGTGGACGAGGCCAAGCTCTCGGTCCTCCTCTCCCACGCCAATATCGTGCAGGTCTACGACCTCGGCAAAGTCGGCGAGGACTTCTTTATCGCGATGGAGTACATCAGCGGGGTGAATCTGCGCGACATTTTGTATCGCTGTCGCGACCGGAAAACGCTGATCCCGCCGGAGTTGGCCGTCTATATCGTCAGCGAGGTCTGCAAAGGACTCGACTACGCCCACCGCAAAGGAGACGGCAACGGGCAACCGCTCGGGATCGTCCACCGCGACATCAGTCCGCAAAACATCCTGATCTCATTCGAGGGCGAAGTGAAGATCGTCGATTTCGGGATCGCGAAGGCGGCAATGAACATCTCGCACACCATGGCGGGGATCCTGAAGGGCAAGATCGCATATATGTCGCCGGAACAGGCTCTGGGGAAGATCGTCGATTATCGGACCGATCTCTTCTCGGCCGGGATCATCTTGTACGAATGCCTGACCGGGCAGAAGTTGTTCAGCGGCGAGAGTCAATTCGAGGTCCTGAAAAAAATCCGGACGACGAAAGTGACCGACGCCAAATTGCCCGAAACGATTCCCGCCGCACTCCGCCAAACGCTGATCACGGCCCTCTCCTACTTCGCCAAAGATCGCTTCCAGAGCGCCGGGGACATGCAGAGCGATCTGACGCGGCACCTCTATTCGTCGTATGTGGATTTCACGCCACAGCGGGTCGCGGCCTTTGTCCGCGAACTGTTCGCCGAAGAGGTCCAACGACAGCATCAGCAGGCCCAAGCGCGGCATCAGCGTCAACAGATTACGGTTTCGATCACGCCGGCGGAAACGATCGTCCCGGGCGCCGCCGCCGCAACATCTGCCGCACCGTCGACACGCCCGCACGAATCGGCCGGGCCGTCGTCGCATACGCCGCCGCGCGGCCAACCGCTCACGCTGCATAGCGCCATCCCGGTCCCGCCGGAACGGTCGCTCGATTCCAATCGTTTCGCGTTGCGACCGTCGCGCGTCCGCACTGGTACCGTCGTGGCTGCGGCGTGCGTGTTGATCGCCGCAATCGCCGGCACGGCACGGTGGTGGAAACCGTGGCTGCAACACGACACGACACCGGCCGGATTCGGCACGTTGCGCGTCGCTTCACAACCGGATGGCGCGGAGATCTTGCTCGACGGCAAACCAATGGGGCAAGCCACACCGGCGTTGATCGAACAATTGCAATTGCACAAACTCTACACCGTCGCATTGACCAAACCCGGTTTCACCGATGTCTCCCAGCGGATCGAACTCAGTTCGGAGACGCCGGTCAATCTGGAAATGGCGCTGCGTCCCATTCAAGGTACGCTCGTGATCACGTCGGAGCCGGCCGGTGCGGCCATTCGCATAGACGGTAAGCTGACCGACCACCTCACACCGGCCACGATTGCGCAACTCGCGATCGGCACACCACTCCAGGTCCAACTCCAAAAGACTGACTTCCAGCCCAAAGAAACGGCGGTCACATTGCAAGGGGCCGAACCGCAATCGTTGACAATCATTCTCGAACCGAGCCAAACGGTGACCAGCATTCCGCTCGGCACGGCACCGCAATCGGTCAGCGCCACGGCCACACCACCGGAATCGCCGACCACGCCGACGCAGGAAAAAGTCGCGGCGCCGCCGACCACATCCGCGACGCCACCGACAACGCCGATCGCTGGACGAGAATCACCAGCGGTCACAACGCTCGGGAGCCTCCGCGTCGTCAGCGAACCGGCGGGCGCGATCGTGTATTTGAACGGACGGAATACCGGCGAACGCACCCCGGCCGTGTTGTCGCGACTGACGGTCGGGCGCCGCTACACCATCCAAGTCAAACGCGACGGCTACACCGGCTGGGCGCGCACCATCACGCTGCGCAGTCCGGAGACCGTGACGATCTCGCAACCATTGACCCGCGCGGTGCAACCCAGCGAACTCCCGAAGACCACGCCGCCGAGCACCACGCCACCCACCCGAGAAAAACCGCCGAGCATCGCCACGCCGCCGACGGAGTCCAAACCGAGCAAATCTGGTGTCTCCACGCGCACGGACTCGGTCGATCGGCAAGGCGGTGCGACCCTGCAACGGACGGTCACGACCGGCAACGCCACGTTAACGATCAGCAGCAAACCCCGTGGCGCGGCAGTGATGGTCGACGGCAAATCGTTTGGTCGCACCCCGCTCACGATCCGCGGTCTCGCCGGGGGACAAAATCATTCGGTGCGTTTGGAACTCTCCGGCTACGCGCCTTGGCACGAATCGGTGAATATCGGTGACGGACAAGAACGCATGGTACACGCGCCATTGGAGCGGGCAGAATGACACACGGGCACTGCATTATTAGAGGAGACGCATCTTATGACCGAAGCGAATGAATTGTTAAACCCTGCGGAACACGAATCGCAGACGCAGATCCTGAAGACCAGCGATGAAGGGACCGAGCCGGTTACGCTGCGCAAATGCCAACTGATTGTGTTGGACGGTCCCGACAAGGGGAAAAAAATCACCCTCCATAAACCGAAGACCTCAATCGGCAAACGAGAGACCAACGACTTCCTGCTGTCCGATAAAACCGTCTCCCGCAATCACTCCGAAATCGAATATACGGCCGACAGCTTCCTGTTGCATGACCTCGGCAGCACGAACGGCAGTTATCTGAACGGCAATCGAGTGAAAGAGGCGTACCTGTCGCCGGGTGACGTCATTAAGGTGGGCAGCACGCAGATCGAGTTCCGCGCGTTCGACGAGCGGGTCAAGATCGAACCGTCCGGCAACGAGCAATTCGGACTGTTGGTCGGTCGCAGTCTCAAATTTCGCCAGATCTTCGGCATTTTGGAACGGATCTCGTCCACCAATGCCTCGGTCATTGTCGAAGGAGAAACGGGCACCGGAAAAGATCTCGTCGCCCGTTCCATTCATGAACATAGCGCGCGGCGCACCCGCCCGTTCATTGTGTTCGATTGCAGCGCGGTGGCGCCGAATTTGATTGAATCGGAGCTCTTCGGTCACGAAAAAGGCGCGTTCACTGGCGCGATCCGCTCCCGACGCGGGGCCTTTGAAGAGGCCTCCGGCGGCACGATCTTTCTCGACGAGATCGGCGAACTGACGTTGGAGCTGCAACCGAAATTGCTCCGCGCATTGGAGCAACGCCAGATCCGGCGCGTCGGCGGCAACACAATGATCAACATCGACGTCCGCGTGATCTGCGCGACGAATCGCAATCTGAAATCCGAAGTGAATGAAGGCCGCTTTCGCGAGGACCTCTATTATCGGCTGTCGGTCGTGAAAATCGTGCTGCCGCCGATGCGCGAGCGGCCGGAGGATCTCCCGCTGCTGGTGGAGCGCATCTTACGGGACGGGAAGTTCAATCGCAAACCGGACGGCAATTTGCGCGTCACGCGCGTCGAGGATGATGCGTTGAAGTTGCTGCAACGCTATCAATGGCCAGGCAACGTCCGCGAGCTGGTCAACACGTTGGAACGCGCCAGCTCGTTCGTCGAAGACAACACGATCAGTCGCGCCCAGATCGAATATGTATTCCAATCGATGGAGCACGAAGAGGAAGGGACAGAGCGGCTAGTGATCGACAAACAGCTCCCGTTCAAAGAGGCGAAACAGAAGGTGCTGGAGGTCTTCGAAAAGGATTACCTGCAAGACCTGCTGCGCCGGAACAACAACAACCTCTCCGCCACCGCGCGCGCGGCCGGGATCGACCGGAAGCATGTGCGGAATTTGTTAAAGAAGTATGGGGTGTCGGTGAAGGATGAGGAGTAGCTCAGCGTAACGGCGATTCGTTCTTCCACTCGGTGGGCCAGGGGTACTGACCGGGGGCCGCAGGGTACGCTATCGCGGCGCCATCGAGGCGCCGCGCGCTCGCCCTCGCCGTTTTCGACTTTAGATTGCGCAAGGAGAAAACGGCTGCGAGAGCCCCTGCGGCCCCCGGTCAGCACCCCTGGCCGGTGTTTCTCCAAAGTCGGAACTCACTCATAATGCCTCCAGATGCGGATAATCTTGACGGTCTTTTGTGTCTTGAGGACTTGGTAGACGAGGCGGTGTTGGATGTTGATGCGGCGGGAGTGCGCGCCTGTGAGGTCGCGGAAATTGACATCGATCGGGGCACGGAGTAACTAGCGGCGCATTCGCTAGGGGTGTCCGCCGGGTGGGCCGGGGGGCTGAGAATGCGCGATGGGCGCATACCCTTGGAACCTGAACCGGTTCAGACCGGCGGAGGAAAGCGATGCTGGTCGAAGTCAACGGACAACCCCTGACCCTCCCGGATCCCTCAACGTCGCTTGCAACGCTGGTGCGCGAACAGTGTATGGGTGCCACCCATGTCGCAGTCGCAGTGAACGGCGTCGTCGTGCCCCGCTCGCAGCATGCCGAGACGCGACTCCAAGACGGCGATCGGATTGAAGTCGTGCAGGCGGTGGGCGGAGGATGACGGCAGTGCGTACGTGCGTAAGTGCGTACGTCTGGGGAGACATGTGGTGATGAATGCCCGTAAGGGAGCGATTATGGGATATACGATCGGCAATGTATCATTCACTTCGCGCTTGATCCTGGGAACGGGAAAATACGCGACGTTCGCGCTGATGCAAGAGGCATTGACGGCGAGCGGCACGGAGATGGTCACGGTGGCGATTCGGCGCGTGCAGCGCGACGGTCGACCGGAAGACAACTTGCTCAACTTCCTCGATCGGAAACGCTATCGACTGCTGCCGAACACCGCGGGGTGCTACACCGTGGAAGACGCGCTGCTCACGGCGCGTTTGGCGCGCGAACTGCTCGACACGCCGTTGATCAAGATCGAAGTCATTGGCGACGCACAAACGCTGTTTCCCGATAACGAGGCCACATTGGTCGCGGCACGGCAACTGGTGCAGGAAGGCTTTACCGTCCTCCCCTATTGCAGCGATGACCCGATCGTTTGTAAAAAACTTGAAGAGCTCGGTTGCGCCGCCGTGATGCCGCTGGCCGCGCCGATCGGCTCCGGGCTCGGGATTCGCAATCCACATAACTTGGCGATTATTTTGGAACGAGCCAAGGTCCCAGTGATCGTCGACGCCGGGGTCGGCACCGCGTCGGACGCAGCGATCGCGATGGAACTGGGTTGCACCGCCGTCCTCATGAACACGGCCGTGGCTGCAGCCCAAGACGCGGTGAAGATGGCGCAGGCGATGCGAGCGGGCGTGGAAGCGGGACGGCTTGCATATGAAGCGGGCCGGATACGCAAGCGCCTGTACGCGAATGCGAGTAGTCCGTTAACGGGAGTCGTCCAGCAATAATCAACCATGAGGAGATCCGATGCGCACGATGCACCACACGCAAATGCATGATGCCCGCCAAGGGATAATTACCGAAGCAATCGCCCGCGTGGCGGAACGCGAACAACAGCCGGCCGAGTTGATCCGCGCCGAAGTGGCGCGCGGCCGGATGATCATTCCCGCGAACATCAATCATACGAGCCTCGACCCGATGGGCATCGGGATCGCCGCGACGTGTAAGATCAACGCCAATATCGGCAACTCGCCGACGTCGTCGTCGATCGCCGAGGAAGTGGAAAAATTGCAACGGGCCATTCATTACGGGGCGGATACGGTGATGGATCTCTCCACCGGTCAACAGATTGACGAAACCCGCGAGGCAATCATTGCTGCGAGCACCGTCCCGATCGGCACGGTGCCGATCTATCAAGCCATTCAGAAGATCGGACGGATCGAGGAACTGACGGAACAAGACTTTCTCGACATCATCGAACACCAAGCGCAACAGGGGGTCGACTATCAAACGATCCATGCCGGCGTGTTGCTCGAACATATCCCCCTCACCCATCGCCGCATTACGGGGATCGTCTCGCGTGGCGGATCGCTGCTCGCCTATTGGATGATCCATCACGGCAAACAGAATCCGCTCTACACGCAGTTCGACAAGATCTGTCAGATCTTCCGCAAATACGATTGCGCCTTTTCGCTCGGTGACGGACTCCGGCCCGGCTGCCTGGCCGATGCCTCCGACGAGGCGCAGTTCGCGGAATTGCGCGTGCTCGGCAGGCTCACCGAACAGGCCTGGGCGCACGACGTGCAAGTGATGATCGAAGGTCCCGGGCACGTCCCGATGGATCAACTCGAGATGAACGTGAAAATGCAGATGGAGCTCTGTCACGAGGCGCCGTTCTACACGTTGGGGCCGCTCGTCACGGACATCGCGCCCGGCTACGACCACATCACCTCGGCGATCGGCGCGGCGATGGTCGGATGGTACGGCGTCTCGTTGCTCTGTTACGTCACGCCGAAAGAACATCTCGGACTCCCAAATGCCGACGACGTGCGCCAAGGCGTGATCGCGTACAAGATCGCTGCGCACGCCGCCGACGTGGCGCGCCACCGGCCGCACGCGCGCGATCGCGACGACCAGCTCTCGCGCGCGCGCTTTCAATTCGATTGGCCGACCCAATTTGCGCTCGCGCTCGATCCGGAGCGGGCCCGTGAATTTCACGACCAAGAACTCCCGGACGACTACTTCAAGAGCGCGCATTTCTGCTCCATGTGCGGTCCGAAATTCTGCTCGATGGAGATCACGCAAAAACTCCGCGACTACATCGCCTCTCGCGCCGAGACCGCGCGCCAGGCCGTTGTCGGACAATAAGGCAGAGGAGTCGTTGTGGCGACGATCGCAATCACCGGCACACGCGGATTTATCGGGGGGCTGTTGTTGGCGCGGTTGTGTGCGCAATCGCCCAGGCCTCGCGTGATCGCGATCGACCGCACCGCACCGGAACTGCCGCGTCGGAACGGATATCGCTTCGAAGGTTGCGACTTGACCGCACCGACTGCGGATCGGCAATTGGCGCGTATCTTTGCGCGACATCGCTGCGACGTCGTCGTCCATGCCGCACTGCATTCGCAACCGAAGCGGAACCAAGATTATTCGCACGAACTGCAATCGATCGGCACGTTTTATCTGCTCCACGCAGTGCAAGCGACCGGAATGCGCAAAGTCATCATCGCCTCGACGACTGAAGTCTACGGCGCGTTCCCCGACAATCCGAGTTTTCTGACCGAGTCGCATCCGCTGCGCGGACATACGCAAAGCAGCTATCTCCGCGATAAGGTCGAGATCGAACGCGAGGCGACCGCCTTTGCACGACGCACGCCGGGCACGGTCGTCACGATCCTGCGTCCATGCACGATTCTCGGACCGCGGATTCGCAACTATAAGACGCACTTGCTGAAGGAGCCGATCATCCCGACGGTGCTTGGCTTCGATCCGTTAGTGCAGTTTCTCCACGAGGCCGACGCGATCGAGGCCTTTGTGCTCGCCATCGAGCGCGACGCGCCCGGCGCGTTCAACATTGTCGGACGTGGCGTGGTGCCGCTGTCGCACGCGCTCGCGATGATCGGCAAGACTCGGCTCCCGCTCCCAACGCCGTGGCTGCGCGCGGCAACGTCGTTGTTGTGGCATCTCGACATCCGCAACACCCCGCCGAGTCATATCGAGTTCATGAAATATTCCTGCATCGGCGATGGCGCGCGCGCGACTGCAGCGCTCGGTTTTCAACCGCAATACACGCTGGCGGCCGTGTTGGAAAGTTTTCAACAAGGCTGGGGGATACGCCATGTCGCTTGAGCAGGTGTTCACCCGCGCCCAGCAAGGGTTGGAACTCGTCGCGCAGTTTTTTCAAGTGTCGCCGGCCGGAGCCACAGTCGACGCATACGGCCGCGACTTGGCCGCCATGGAACTGGCCCGCCCGTTTGCGAACTTCCTTTACGAAGATTATTGGCGCGTGCACGCGCGCGGACTGCAACATATTCCCGATCACGGCGCCGCACTGATCGTCGCGAACCACTCCGGTGCATTAGCCTACGACGCCGTGATGATTCATATGGCGATTTACAAATATGCACGCAGTCATCGGCTCACCCGATTCCTGGCGGAAAACTTTCTCTATTACCTCCCGTTTCTCGGCACGTTCATCAATCGACTCGGCGGCGTCCGCGCCTGTCCGGAAAATGCGGAGCGGCTGTTGCACGCAGGAGAACTGGTCGCGGTCTTTCCGGAAGGGGTGAAAGGGATCGGCAAGTTGTATCGGGATCGCTATCGGTTGGCCCGCTTCGGGCGCGGCGGCGCGGTGCGCCTGGCACTCAAATGCGGCGTCCCGATCATCCCGTGCGCGGTGATTGGCGCGGAAGAGATCCACCCCATTTTGTATCGCTCGTCGCTGTTGGCGAAACTGTGCGGCGTTCCCTATTTGCCGATCACCCCGACGTTCCCATGGCTCGGGCCGCTCGGTCTCGTCCCGCTCCCCTCACAATGGCTGATCCGCTTCGATCGCCCGATCAGTTACGCACAGTACAGCGCCGAGACGGCCGATGACCCGTTTGCAATCCACAGCTTGAGCGAGGCCCTCCGGGATCGGATTCAACGCTTGGTCGCAAAAGGCTTGCGGGAGCGGGAGCGCGTCGTGAAACAACGATACGCGCTACCGTTGTAACAGTTCACGCGTCAGCACCTTGCCCCGCTCGACACCGGGCTGATCGAACGCGTTGACTTCGTAGAGTTCACCGAGCAGTGCAATCATCCACTCGTACGCGAAGAGCAGTCCGCCGATGGTCGGCGCGTCGATGCGCGGCAGCGTGAGGCGCAACACCGGACGCTGTGCCTCGCGCAGCGCGATGCGGGTCGCTTCCGCCTCGGCCTGCAGCAATGCGAACAGATTGCGACCGCCCATGAAACTGAAGACCGGTTCGTCGGTGCGTGGGATCGTCAGCGCACAGTTGACCGTGGCGGTATCGAGCAATGTGATCATCTTGTTGTTGGGACCATCGACAAAGAGCTGCAACACGGAATGTTGATCCGTCGCGCCTAATGCCCGCAACGGCGTCTGGCCTTTTCCATCTTTGCCGATGCTCTCGGCGTGCAGTTGGACGTACCAATCAGCAAACCGTTGCAGACAATCACGATACGGCATCAGCACGCTGATCGGTTTGGCGTGGCGCGTGTCGAGCAGAAAGTGGACGGCGGCCAGCTGCGCGGCGAGGCCTTCACAGCCGGACGCGGCAAAACATGCTTCCGCCATCGCCCGCGCGCCGTCGAGCAAGGCGACGACGTCAATGCCCGCACACGCGGCTGGAAATAAGCCGACCGGCGTGAGGCACGAAAACCGACCGCCGACGTTCGGCGGGACGGAAAAACTTTGCAGCCCTTCGCAAATCACCATCGCCCGCAACGGCCCACTTGCCGGATCGGTGGTGACGACGATGTGTTCTTTCCAACGTTCGGAACCGAATTTCCGCTCCAATAAATCGCGGACAATCAGAAATTGTGCGCCAGTTTCGGACGTCTTGCCCGATTTGCTGATCACATTGACGAGCGTCTTTTTCCAATCGAGTTGCTGCAACAGCGGCTCGAAGCCATCGGGGTCGATGTTGTCGCACACGTGGACCGTCGGCATGGAGCGCCGATCCAGTCGATCCCGCGTCGTTTCCGACGCGTTCAACAACGCCTCTTGCAGCGCACGCAGTCCCAGCGCCGAACCGCCGATCCCGAGCACAACGACGTGATCGAACCGGTAGCGGACTTGTTGCGCCGCGGGGAGGATCACGTCCAACGGTCCCCGCTCCAACGGGAGATCGGCAAATCCGAGTTTGCCCGCCGCACGCCGCGCGCGCAATCGTTCTTGCGCCGCGCTCAACAGCGGACGGATTCCCTCCCATTCGGCGACCGTAATCCCATGCTCCGGCCCCACCGCTTCCGCCATCACGCCGTGACTATCGAGCTGTATCGTTGTTTCCATAGTGCGCCGGACCCTGCCGGAGCAGGTCTGGGTTGTCAAGCGCAGCAACGCCAAAAACACATCTTGCGAAACGTCTATTTCGTGACTACAATGACCACATGCTTAAAGGCCACAAAATAACAGTCGGCGTTCGCGAGGCAAAGGCCCAGCTCACAAAATTGATCGCACAGGCCAGGCGTGGTGCCGTCGTCGACATTACGTATCGAGGCAAGAGCGTCGTGCAGCTGACGGCGCTGCGGCAACAGGAGCTCTCCGGTGCGGCGCGCCTTCAGGCACTGGAAGAGCACGGCAGCATCACCTGCCGACGCACACCGGTTCCGCGGACACTGCGAGCCGCCCGACCGAGGCGAGGTCAAGACCTGCAAACGCTATTGCAGCGCGACCGCGAACCCCGCTAACAGGAAGATGTCATGCCCCATCCTGAGTTTCTCTATTGGGACGCCTCTGCAGTCATTTCCCTGCTAGTTGCCGATATCCATACGTCACATGCCCGCCGCGCGTTGCGGCCGACCGCGCATCATTTCGTCTCGTCACTCGGCATCGCAGAGGTCCTGGCCGTTCTCGCGCGTGCGGAGCGCTTGCCCCAACAACGCGCGTTTGTGCAACAAGTGCACGAAGGATTCTGGCACCAAACCCATCTCGCACCGAGCCTGAAATCGTTGGCCGCACTGGCGCGCCGGCACACCTTGCGTGGCGCGGACCTGTGGCACCTGGGCGCCGCGTTGGCGTTGCGGAAGGAACTGCCGGGACTCGTGATCATTACCTTCGACAAATCACTGGCACAGGCCGCGCGACACGAAGCTATGCTACTGAGCGACTGAAGCCGCCGCAGCGGCCATCATCGCCGGCGCGTCGCGGACGTCGAGGGGGTAGCGTCCGGTAAAGCAGGCATCGCAAAATTCTCCGGCGCTCGTTTGCGCGGTCCACCGATAGAGTCCGGCCTCGCTGAGATAGCCGAGAGAATCGGCGCCGATCGCAACACGCACTTGTTCCACGCTCTGCGCCGCAGCGATGAGTTCTTCACGCGTCGGGATATCGATCCCGTAAAAACAAGGCCACCGAGTCGGCGGCGACGAGATGCGCACATGGACTTCGGTCGCTCCGGCGGCGCGCACCATCCGGACGATCTTGGCGCTGGTCGTGCCGCGCATAATCGAGTCGTCGATGAGAACCACGCGACGTCCCGCCAACACGCCCCGCACCGGGTTCAGTTTCAACTTCACGCCGAAGTCGCGAATGCTCTGATCCGGCTCGATGAACGTCCGGCCGACATAATGGCTGCGAATCAGCCCTAGCTCGAACGGCTTCCCCAACGCGCGCGCGTAGCCGATCGCGGCCGGGGTCCCGGAGTCGGGGATCGGACAGACGACGTCGACATCGGCGGGCTGTTCGCGCGCCAATTCCGCGCCGAATCCGACGCGCACTTGATAGACATCGTGCCCGTACACGTGGCTGTCGGGGCGCGCGAAGTAGATATATTCGAAGATGCAGTGCGCGCGGCGCGGCGCGGACGCGAGGCGCCGACTGGTGACGCCATCCGGCCCGAAGATCACGACTTCGCCCGGTTCGATTTCTCGCACGAACGTGGCACGCACTAAGTCGAACGCGCAGGTTTCGGACGCGAGGATCCAGGCCTCACCTAAGCGCCCCAGCATCAGCGGGCGCCAGCCATGCGGATCGCGCGCGGCAATCAGTTGCGTCTCGCCAACAAAGAGCACGGAATAGGCGCCTTCGACTTGGCCCAACGCCTGGATGATCCGGTCGGCCAGCGGGACCGTCGTTGCTTGCGCCGCGATCAAGTGCATCATTACTTCCGAATCCATCGTGGATTGGAAGATGGAACCTTTCGCCTCCAACTGGCGCCGCAACGTCAGCGCGTTAGTCAGATTGCCGTTATGCGCGACCGAGAGCATCCCGCCCGCGTAATTGATCAGAAACGGTTGCGCGTTCTTCAGCGTCGAGCCGCCCGCAGTCGAGTAACGGGTGTGACCGATCGCGCTGGTGCCGGGGAGTTGAGCCAAGATTTCGCGGGAGAAATAATCGGCGACGTGGCCCATCCCTTTCTGCTGAAAGAGTTCACGCCCATCCGACGTCACCATCCCGCAGCTCTCTTGTCCACGATGTTGCACCGCGTGCAGACAGAGATAGGCCAAATTGGCCGCTTGCGGATGATTCCAGATGCCGATGATGCCGCACATCGTTAGTCGCCCTCCGGAGTGGAAAAGCCGAGGCTCCGCGCAAAGCCGTTCGCCCAGCCATCGTACAACGCCGCAATCGGGCAATCGACCCAATCGTTGATCACAAGTCGTTCGCCGCCGACACGACCGAGCGGCTGCACTGGGATACAGTGTTCTTGCGCGATCGTCGTGACGAGCGGGAGATCCATTGCCGACACAGCAAGCAGGATCCGCGCCGGCGCTTCGCCGAACAGCGCGGCATCCACACGGCCTTCGTGTGGGAATTGCACGTGAGCACCGATCGGCTGCGGCCCGCTCACGCAGCACTCCGCGAGCGCCACGGCCAAACCGCCATCGCTGCAGTCATGCGCGGCATGCACCAGACCACGCCGAATCGCGACCAAACAGGCGCGTTGCACCGCGCGCTCCCGATCGTAATTGAGTGGCGGCGGAGTCCCGCGCACCAGGCCGTGGATGGTCGCTAAATATTCGCTCGCGCCCAATTCCCCCCGAACGTCGCCAAGGAGCACGATGACGTCACCCGCCGTCGAAAAGCCTTGCCGGCAATGTTGCTGCACATCGTCGAGAATGCCGACCATCCCGACCGTCGGCGTGGGGTCGATCGCGTGCCCATTGGTTTCATTATAGAGACTGACGTTGCCGCTCACGACCGGGGTATGAAACTGGCGACAGGCCTCCGCCATGCCGGCAACCGCTTGTTCCAGCTGCCACATAATTTCCGGCTGTTCCGGACTCCCGAAATTGAGGCAATCGGTAATCGCTTGTGGCTCCGCGCCGCTACACACCAAGTTCCGCGCGGCCTCCGCGACGGCATGCGCGGCGCCTAACGCGGGATCGAGGTAACAGTAACGACTGTTGCAATCGGTGGTGATCGCGACGCCGCGTGTCGTCCCGTCAACGCGCAACACCGCCGCATCCGAGCCCGGCAACACGACACTCCGCGTCCCCACTTGTTGATCATATTGACGATAGACCCACGCCTTGCTGGCCAAGTTCGGACTGCCGAGCAGTTGCCGCAGCACCGCGTTGCAGTCGGTCGGCATCGGCACGGTCGAGACATCGAATTGTTGCGCAGCGGCCAACCACGCCGGCGGCGCGCTGGGACGTTCATACACCGGGGCCTCGTCGACCACCGGACCGACCGGGAGGTCGATCACCACGGCCCCGTGCTCCACCGCCACGACGCGTCCGCTCGCAGTGACGCGCCCGACGGTCGCCGCCGCCAAGTCCCATTTGGCAAACACCGCCAACACTTCCGCCTCGCGGCCGGCTGCCACCACGAGCAACATCCGCTCCTGCGATTCGGAGAGCATCAGTTCATACGGCGTCATGCCCACCTCGCGACGCGGCACGTGATCGAGAGATAATTCCAGTCCGCTCCCCGCGCGCGCCGCCATTTCAAACGAGCTGGAGGTCAATCCAGCCGCGCCCATGTCTTGAATCCCGAGTACGGCGCCCGTCTGCATCGCTTCCAGACAGGCCTCGAGTAGCAACTTCTCCATAAACGGGTCACCCACTTGCACCGTGGGGCGACGCGCCTCGTTGCCGTCGCCGAACACCGCGCTGGCCATAGTGGCGCCGTGGATTCCGTCGCGGCCGGTCTTGGCGCCCACATAGAGGACCGGATTACCGACGCCGCTCGCTTTACCGAAGAACAGTGCATCCCGACGTGCTACGCCGACTGTCATCGCATTCACGAGATTATTCCCGTTGTAACTCGGCGCGAATGCCACTTCGCCGCCGACCGTCGGCACGCCGACGCAATTGCCGTAGCTCCCGACACCGCTCACCACGCCGCTCACTAAATACGGCGTCTTCGGGTGATCCACCGCGCCGAAGCGGAGCGAATCGAGGATCGCAATCGGACGCGCGCCCATTGTGAAGACATCGCGCAAGATCCCACCCACGCCAGTAGCGGCCCCTTGATGCGGCTCGATGAACGACGGGTGATTGTGCGATTCCATTTTGAAGACCAGCACCAAGTCGTCGGTAAAATGGATGACGCCGGCGTTTTCCCCCGGCCCTTGGACGACTTGCGGTCCGGTCGTTGGGAATTGGCGGAGCAGCCGCTTGGAACTCTTGTAGCTGCAATGTTCCGACCACATCACCGAAAAGATCCCGAGCTCGGCGAGATTCGGTTCCCGGCCGAGCGAGGCCACGATCCGCGCATATTCGGCGGCCGTCAACCCATGTTGTTCAATCAGCGCTGGTTCCATAATGGTTCGACATCAAGTGCGCCGTGCGGCCAGCATGGAGCGGAAGACGCCCAATCCATCCACGCCGCCGAGCAACGAATCGGCCGCGCGTTCCGGATGCGGCATCAGCCCCAAGACATTGCCTGCGGCATTGCAAACGCCCGCAATGCCGTCAATCGAGCCGTTCGGATTGGCGTCCGTCGTCACCGCCCCATGCGCGTCACAATAGCGAAACACAATTTGACGCCGTTCCTGTAACGTCCGCAACGTGGCCGGATCGACGAAATAACTCCCCTGCCCGTGCGCAATCGGCATCGTGAGCGGCGGCGTCGCGTTGGCACCCACGGCGTACGCCGCCGTAAAGGGGCCGTCGGTCCGTTCCACTCGTAATCGCACCGGTCGACACGCAAACTGCAACGTGCGGTTCATCAGCAATACGCCCGGCAATAATCCCGCTTCGGTCAAGATCTGAAATCCGTTGCAGATCCCAAGCACCAACCCACCCAGCGCGGCAAACGATTGGACGGCGCGCATCACCGGGGCGTGGGCCGCGATCGCTCCGGCCCGCAGATAATCCCCGTACGAAAAGCCACCGGGAATAATAACCGCGTCGACCGGCGGTAATTTTTCCGCCTTGTGCCACACGAACTCGGCCGCCATGTCGCCACTGTCGCGCACTGCCCGCATGCAATCTTGATCGCAGTTACTGCCGGGAAATTGGATGATCGCACATTTCATAGCGGAAGCATTCATTCCACGACCAGCTGCGCCGTTTCGATGACCGGATTCACGAGTAATTGTTCGCACATGTTGCGCGCTACGGCCTCCGCCTCGCGCGCCGTGGCGATCGCCACATCCACTTCGATCAATTTGCCGACCCGCACTCCGCGGACTTCCGCAAAGCCCAACGTCGCCAACGACCCCGCAATCGCCTGTCCCTGCGGATCCAGCACCCCTTCTTTCAATCGGACTTCAATGCGGACTTTCATGAATCGATCCTCCTCAAAGCGGTGACTGGTGGCTCGTGGCTGGTGACTGGTCAACGCGACTCATGGTCCGTTCCCCAGCCACCAGTCACCAGCCACGAGCCACCCTTTTTTTACGACACACTCGCACACACAGCCTTATAAATCCGTTGATAGGCTTCCTCCACTTTTCCTAAATCGCGGCGGAAGCGGTCTTTGTCGAGCTTTTCTTGCGTCTGCGTATCCCAGAGTCGGCAGGTATCTGGAGTGATTTCATCCGCGAGCAGGATCTGCACGGCGCCCGACGGATCGCGATACCGACCGAACTCGAGTTTGAAATCGATCAACGTAATGCCGAGACCGGCAAAATATTTGGTGAGGAACTCATTCACGTCGCGCGCCAGCCGTTCAATCGTGACTAACTCCGCGTCCGTGGCCAACGCAAAGGCCCGCACGTGATCGGTATTGATGAACGGATCGCCCAATGCGTCGTCTTTGAAAAAATATTCCAACACCGGAAATGTCAGCGGCGTTCCTTCCGGCTTGCCCATCCGCTTGGCCAATGATCCGGCGATCACGTTGCGTTGCACGACTTCCAGCGGCACGATCTGACAGTTGCGCACCAACATGTCGCGATCGGTCAGCCGCTCCACAAAGTGGGTCGCCACACCGGCTTCATTCAATAAGCGAAACAGGATCGCGCTGATGTGATTATTCAGCACGCCTTTGTTGTGGATGGTCCCGCGTTTGGCGGCGTTAAACGCCGTGGCGTCGTCTTTAAAATGCTGAATCAGCAGTTGCGGATCGTCGGTGCGAAACAGAATCTTCGCCTTTCCTTCATATAGTTTGTCTCGTGGTTGCATACATGCGCTCCGTTACGTGTCGCCAAAGACACGGTGAAAGATCGGTGCGACGTGGCGTAATTGCCGTCGCGGATCGAAGGCCTGCGCAATCGCGGCCGGCGCAAGTCTTGTGCGGACGGTCGGATCCGACTCGACTAACCGGCGAAAATCTTCGCCGCCTTCCCAGGCTCGCATCGCAAGCCGCTGCACCACGGCGTACGCGGCTTCGCGCGTGCACCCCGCTGCTACCAGTGCGAGCAACAACGGCTGGGAAAAGACCAGTCCGCCGGAGGCGTTGAGGTTGGCCAACATGCGTTGTGGGTAGACTTGTAAACCTTCCAATAACTGCCGCAGCCGATCGAGCATGAAATCGAGTGCGATCGTCGCGTCGGGACCGATCACGCGTTCCACCGACGAATGGGAAATGTCGCGCTCGTGCCACAACGCGACGTTTTCGAGACTTGCGCCCGCGTACGACCGGAGCAATCGCGCCAAGCCGCACAAGTTCTCCGATAAAATCGGATTCCGTTTGTGCGGCATCGCCGACGAGCCCTTCTGGCCCTTGGTAAACGACTCTTCCACCTCCCGCACTTCGGTCCGTTGCAGATGGCGGATTTCCAACGCAACCGCTTCGACCGAAGCCCCAATCAGGGCCAACAACTGAAAACACTCCGCGTGTCGATCGCGCTGTACCACTTGCGTGGCCACGGGCTCCGGCGTCAGCTTCAGCTTGCGCAACACATATCGTTCCACGGACGGCGGCACGTGGGCATATGTACCCACCGCGCCGGAAATTTTCCCGACGGCAAGTCGCGGCCGCAAATCACGCAACCGCTCGCCGTGGCGCCGAAACGCGTCGTACCAACGCGCGAGTTTCAGCCCAAACGTGGTCGGTTCCGCATGGATCCCGTGCGTGCGGCCGATCATGATCGTGTCACGATGACGTCGCGCCAAACGCTTCAGCAGCCGCTGCAGTACCGTGACTTGCTGTTCGATCTGGGTGACGGCGTCGACCAGCTGCCACGCAAACGTGGTATCGACCACGTCCGACGACGTGAGCCCTACATGGAGATAGCGCCCCAGCGGGCCGACTTGCTCGGTGAGCGAGGTCAGGAACGCGATCACGTCGTGCTTCACGGTGGCCTCGATGGCCTGAATGCGGGCCACATCGACCTTCGCCCGACGCCGCACCGTAGTCACCGCCGCAGCCGGGGCCTTGCCTAAACGCACCCAAGCCTCCAACGCAAAAAGCTCCACGGCCAACCAGCGCCGATACTTCTCCTCCTCGGACCAGAGGGCGGCCATGGCAGGACGGCTGTAGCGAGGAATCATATGAGACATTCCATATAACTATTTAATTTATAACAAAGAAGTGACAATTAAATTATTGAGCGCCGGACCCGCATCACCCCTACCGCACTCCGTTGGAATAATGCAACGGTGAAACACGATTCGGAGGTGTGCTAAACTTTGGCCATGACAATGGGGAGGGCAAGGGGGACTTTCCTGCTGTGCTGTTTCTGCAGTTTCCTGCTGGGACACCCGCTCACCGCACGACCAGCCCCGGCCGACGAGTCGGAAGAGACCACGACCGAGTCCGACGCCAAGTCGGTCCCATACGAAGAGGACGCCGACGAACAGGGATTGTACGAAGACGCGCGGCCGGCGAAACCCGCTGCGGATTCGACGACGACCGCGTCCGAACCCGAGGACACCGACGACACACCACAGTCACCCGCGCCGACGACCGGTCCGGTCCAAACCAAACGCCCATTTCACCTCGAGGCGCAGTTCGTCCTCGACTATTACTTCTTCGGCAATCGCAATCACTTCACCGTGAAATACGCCTTCAAGTTAGACGACACCATCGCCGGACGTCCCGCAGTCGAGGGCGAACAATCCCCCGCGCCGCGCTCTCTGACATTGCGGGGCAACGCAGACGTCAAGACGGAGATCGACGGTGTGTTGGCCAAAGGGACCGGCACCGAGTGCTTGCTCGAAGTCAGCGTCCCGAAGGTCCCGTATAACGTGCTGTATCACGAGGCGTCGCCGGACCAGGCCCGCGTGACGCTCAAGAAAATCGGACCGGTGGCCGAAGATTGGGCCGCCAATTGCCAATTCAGCGACATGCCGAATAAACCGCTCCGCACCACCGGCGCGCCGGAACACTGGCTCAACATCGCGCTCGAACAACTCACACCGCTGCTGCAAGAACACGACATGCCGCTCTCCGACGTCTTCGAATCGGAGTGGACCTTCTCCATCCCCACACAACGCCGCGAAGATGCCCAAATCGGCGCCCTCGAAATCCGCGGCGAAGGGAAACTGCGGATCGACCCTCCGAAGGTGAAAGAGGAGTAAGGGCAGCGAAGCGATAGCGGAGCTATGGCCCGCGGTAGCAATGACCACACTGCGACCGAGGAGGGAGCAGTGTGTTCCAGACCGCGAAGGAAAAAGCGCTTCAGCGCGCCGCAGGCATCGGCGGCAGTGTCTGGAGGGTGAATCCGGCGGGAATCGCGAACAGCGATGGTTCCAGCGTGCGCTGTTCGACCGTTTTCAACAGTGTCGTCTGTTTGACCTGCCCTTGTTCGTCGTATTGCACGGTCTTTACGGGCACGCCGGGCAGTTCGCCGATGCCGTTGCCGTAGAGCGACGTCGGCGTGGATTGCGACATCGGGGTCACGAAGTGTTGACGATAGCTCTTCAGCACGGCGAGATCTTCGGCTCGCACTCCCAACGTCGCTTCAGCGGCCATCCATGCCTCGGCATGTTTTTTTCCGTTGACCGTGCCGACGTAATGGTCCGCGTTCCAATGGCCGATGGTCTCGCTCCCCACTTTGGCAAAAGTCGGCTGCGCCGGCGGCGGCATCGCGGTCCCACTTTGTTGGGCCATCATTTTTTCCACCATCTTGCGTTGTTCGGGCGGCAGTTGGGCCAACTGGGATTTCATTTGCTCCATTTGCGCTTTCATCTGTTCCAACGCCTTCTGCACTTGGAGCTGCGCGGCCTGGATTTGGGCTGGCGTCATTTCGGTGTACCGATGCTGTTGGATATCGAGTGCGACAAAGCGCTGTCGTTCGCCATCGTAGAGCGCCACGCTGGCCCCGCCCGGCGACTCCATCCGCATCTGGTCGCCTTGTACGTAGAGCGTGCTCATTCCGGCAGCACCACGTTCTCCGCTCGAATGTTCACTCACCATCACGACACCGGCCCACGCACGCGTCGTGCCGCAGAGTACGCATCCGACCGCCACACCCATGATGACTGCGTGCCATCGCTTCATTCTTTTTCTCCAATATGTTCCGTCGGCTCGTCCCATTGCTCCGTCGGTTCCGACAAACTCGCTTCCGCCGTGCCCGACACGGAAGCCAACACGACGGTGATATTGTCATCGCCGCCGGCCTGATTCGCGAGATCGATCAGACAGCGACACGCTTCCGACAACGGATTGTCCGCCAACACTTGCCGCAACTGCGCATCTGGCACCATGTTGGTCAAGCCATCGGTGCAGAGCAGGAAACAATCGCCGCTCCGGACTGGTCGACAATCGACATCGACATCGACGACCGGCTGGAAACCGACCGAACGCGTGATGATATTTTTCAGCCGATGCGACCGCGCATCTTGTTCCGACAGCAGTCCGGCGCGGATTTGCTCGCCCACCAGCGAATGGTCCACCGTGAGTTGCAACAACTCTTCACCCCGCCGCAAATAGCCGCGCGAATCGCCGACGTTCGCGACATAGGCAATGCCGCCGCGAATCCAGAGCACGACGACCGTCGTTCCCATCCCCCGCAAGTGCGGATCGTGTTGCGCGCGTTCGTAAATGTCGCGACTGGCACATTGAATGGCATATTGCAGAATGGAGGCCGGATCGTGGCCTTGGAGACGAATTTCGCCCGATTCGATGGTGGTGTCCGGATCTTCAACGAGTTGGCGAATCACTCGCGCCATCACGGCGACGGCCATTTTGCTCGCCATGCCGCCGCCCAAATGGCCGCCCATGCCGTCGGCCACGATATACAATTGGAGGTCATCTCCCAGATGGAAATCGTCTTCGTTGCGTTCCCGTCGCCGCCCGACATCGGTCGCGCCCCAGCCCGTCGCTTGAATGGTTGTCACTCGCTGCCTCGCTCGTCGTGGTCCGTTACTCCGGCAACGGTTCTATACCGAAAGGCGTATGCATTTGAAGTGAATTCCCCTTGCGTCCAAGCTGACGCCCCGACTAGCTGTCGTCAGTATGGAACCGCTGGCGGAACGGCTCCGCCCCCGACGCTTCGATGAATTCGTCGGCCAAGAACATCTGGTCGGTCCGGAAGGTCCGATTCGGCGTGCGCTGGAGGCCAAACAGCTCCCCTCGATGATCCTATGGGGACCGCCCGGCAGCGGCAAGACCACGTTGGCCAGCTTGCTCGGTCGCATCGCGCAAGCGGAATTTCATCACCTTTCGGCGGTATTGAGCGGCGTGGACGATTTGCGCAAGCTGCTGCATCGGATCGAGGCGGAGCGAAACGGCCTCTTTCCACAACGCCATATCCTGTTTGTCGACGAAATCCATCGCTGGAATAAGGCCCAACAGGACGCGTTGCTCCCCTACGTGGAGCGCGGCACGGTCACGCTCATCGGCGCGACGACCGAAAACCCGTCGTTTGAAATCATTAGTCCGCTCCTCTCCCGCTGCACCGTCTATTGTCTTTACCCGCTGCGAGCCGAAGACTTGCGCGCGATTACCGAACGGACGTTGACGACGCTACACCGCACGGCCGAAGCGGATGCGATCACGCTCGCGATCGCCGCCGCGGAGGGCGACGCCCGACGTCTCATTAATTTGCTCGAACTGTCGGCCACATTGCACGGCGACAGCGAGACGGCGCGCGCCACGTCGCTAACGCCGGAGACGTTGCTGCGGGCGGCCCAGCAACAACCACTCCGTTACGATAAATCGGGTGAAGAGCACTACAATCTGATTTCGGCGTTCATTAAAAGCATGCGCGGCTCCGACCCGAACGCGGCGGTCTACTACTTGGCCCGGATGTATGAAGCGGGCGAAGACCCGCGCTTCTTGGCCCGCCGCATGGTGATCTTCGCCAGCGAAGATATCAGCGATGCGGACGCGCACGCGTTGCCGATGGCGGTCGCGGCGTTTCAGGCATACGAGATCGTCGGCCAAGCCGAGGGATGGATCCCGCTCGCGCACGCGGCGATTTATTTGGCCACCGCACCGAAGTCGAATGCCACATATTCGGCCTACAAGGCCGCGAAGGCCGATGTTACGACCCACGGCGCGTTGGCGGTCCCGTTACATTTGCGCAACGCACCGACCAAGTTGATGAAAGAATTAGGCTACGGCAAGGATTACAAATATCCGCACAGCGAACCCGCCACCGATCAAACGTACCTCCCCGAAGCGCTGCGCCGACAACAGTATTACCGCTTAAAATAGTGATGAGACCGTCACTGCGCAGTGGGATCAATCACTCGCAATCCACACCCCTTGGCGGCGTTCAACAAGCGCAAGTCGGCCGCGACAAAGCGCAAGTGGTCGACAACCTCTGCGGCCCGGAGTGCGGAACAGAGTTGCACGACATCCCCACCTCGCAAGGCCGTGCTGGAAGTCATTTTCGGCACCAACTTCCGGACCGTCGCCGTTAATTCAATGATCGTGCACTGCGTCCAATCGGCTTCAAAGGCGGCGCACACACCGATCATTTGCTCCCGCGTCGCGTCGCCCAGCCGTACGAGTCGCCCGAAACAAGCGTAGAGTTCGCAATACGTCAGTCCGGCAGTCACAATTTGTGCATTCTTGCGGAAGATGGTTTCGACAACCGAACTCCCCGCCTCGCGCACGTAGCGTTTCACCAACGCACTGGAATCGAAGTAGAAGGCGGAACTCACAACCGTGCATCCCGATCCTCACGGATCAACCGTGAGGCCAGGTCCCCGTTCAGCGCGAGCGGCTTTGCCTTGGCAAATTGAGGTTCCAAGCAATAGTGCCCGACTTCTCCCGCCTCATGCAATCCCGCCATCCGCTCCGCCGGCGATTCCTCGCCCATGGCCTGCAATGGCACGAGGCGCGCCACCGGAACGCCATGGTCCGTCACGACAATGCGCGCGCCGTTGCGCACGACCCGCAGGTAATGGCTTAACTTGTTTTTTAATGTGGCCACATTGACTTTTTCCATAATATGGACATTATAGCTATAAATCACGACGCGTCAAGGTGCGCGATCCCATACCGCTCTATGTGGTTTTAAGGCCCATGCGGCGCAGTTCGGCGAGGTCTTTGGTCCATCCCGGTTTCACTTTAACGAAGAGCTCCAGATACACTTGACCGCCGACCAGCTGTTCGATCGGCGGTCGTGCGGCGGTGCCGATCGCGCGGATCATTTGGCCGTGTTGGCCGACCACGATCCGCTTGTGGGATTCCCGATCGACGATTAAGAGCGCGTGGATCCGCGTCAGACGGCCCTCTTCTTTGAACGATTCGATCTCCACGGCCAGACCATACGGAATTTCCTCGTGCAACAATTCGAACGCGGCCTTGCGCACCAATTCCGCAGCCAGAAACCGCACCGGCCGCTCCGTATAGAGGGCCGCGTCGTACAGCGCCGGGCCTTCCGGGACACGCGCTTCCAGCGCGGCGCGCAGCGCGTCGAGACCGTCGCCCGAAGTCGCCGAGACCAGATGGATCGGCAGCCCTTGCAGATCCGACGGCGTAGTCACGGCACCGCTCGTCAGCAGATCGCTTTTATTCCGCACGATGATCGGATCGGCCGAGCGCACTGCGGCCAACAACGCCCGTTCTTCCGCTCCCCACTCCCGCGCGTCGCTCACGAGACAGATGCAATCGGCGTCGGCCCCGGCGACACGTGCGGTCTCGACCATGGCTTGATTCAACGGTTTATTCGTTTCGTGAATGCCGGGCGTGTCGACCAGGATCAATTGCGCTCGTTCATTCGTGGCGATCCCGATGATGCGATGCCGCGTGGTCTGCGGTTTGGCGGTGACGATCGCGACGTCTTCGCCGACCAAGCGATTGCAGAGCGACGACTTGCCGACGTTCGGCCGTCCGAGCAGCGCGACGAATCCGCAACGGAAGTTCATACCGCACCCAACTTTTCGAGCGCGGCCTTGGCGGCGGCTTGTTCGGCCGCCTTCTTGCTGCTCCCTTCGCCCGCGCCGTACAGCTCTTCGCTGACGAAGAGATGGACTTCGAATGTCTTGCTGTGATCCGGCCCGGACTCTCGCATTAAACGATAGCGCGGGATCACGCGATACCGACTCTGGACGACTTCTTGGAGACGGGTCTTGAAATCGCGAATCATCTCGCCTTCCCGCGCCAATTGGAGAATGGCCCGATATTGTTTCTTGATCACGGCGAACGCGTGGCCGAAACCGCGGTCGGAATAAATGCCGCCCAACACGGCTTCGTAACAATCCGCCAGCAACGAGGTCTTATCCCGGCCGCCGGTCAGTTCCTCGCCTTTTCCGAGATAGAGGAATTCGCCCAACTGCACCGTGCGGGCCAGTTCCGCCAATTGTTGTTCGTTCACGATCGCAGCGCGCAGTTTCGAGAGTTCCCCTTCCGGTTGTTCCGGAAAGAGTTCCATCAGTAAGTGGCTGACGGCCAGCGAGAGGACGGCGTCGCCCAAGTATTCATAGCGCTCGTTGTGATCTGTCGCCGGGAGTCGCTGCTCGTTGGCGTACGAGCGATGCGTCAGCGCGCGCTTTAAATGATGCCGCCGCCGAAACGTATAGCTGAAGCGCTTTTCCAGCACTTTCAAACGCTGTTTTTCTTCACGACTGATATCCATGAACTCGCGACCTCACTCCAGTGCCCTGCGCATACCACAACGATACGGCAACCACCAGACCACTTACGCACTCTTTTCGATCCAGCCTCCACCCAACACCACATCGCCGTCATACAACACGACGGCTTGGCCGGGTGTGATCGCGGATTGCGGCGTGTCGAACTCCACGTGCAGCGTCTCGACCCCATCGACCGTCACGCGGCACGACGCTGGGGTGTGTTGGGCGCGGATCTTCGCGGTAGCACGCAGCGTCTCGCCCGCGGCCGGTTGCGGACAAATCCAGTTCACACCATTGGCCGACAGCCGCGTTCCTAACACCTCCGCGGCCGTTCCGAGCGTCACCGTCGCCAGCAATGGATCGATCGCCGTGACATAGCGGCGCTCCGAACCGCTGACGCCGAGTCCCCGCCGTTGGCCGATGGTGTACGCATGCGTCCCGCGATGTTGTCCCAACACGGCACCCTCGGTATCGAGGAATGCGCCGGGTCGGCCCGTGGCGTGCGGATAGTAATCTTCCAGAAATCCGGCGTAATCGTTGTCGGGGACAAAACAGATTTCGAAACTCTCCGGTTTTTCGGCCGTCACCAGTCCAAGGCGCTGCGCGTGCGCGCGCACTTCCGTCTTGGTCAACGCGCCGAGCGGAAACAGGCTGTGTTGCAGCTGCGCCCGTGTCATCACGAACAGATAATAGGTTTGGTCTTTCTTCGCGTCGCGTCCGCGGCACAGCGAGAGCGGCGCGCCCGCGACATCGCGCGCGATCTGCGCATAGTGGCCGGTGGCCAAATAGACGGCACCGTGCTCGCGCTGCACGACATCCCAAAGACGATCGAACTTGAAATGTTGATTACAGCCGATGCACGGGATCGGCGTGCGCGCCTGCGCATATTCGGCCGCGAAATGATCAATGACGCGTTCGCGGAATTCGCTGCGAAAATCCACAACGCAATGCGGAATCCCGAGCCGTTCGCAGACCGCGCGGGCATCCGCCACGTCGGCGGTCGAGCAACACGTCTGCTTCACCGCGCGCGCAGAACGATGACAACTCCACAGCGTCATCGTAACGCCGAGCACGTCGCAACCGGCCTCTTGCAACAACGCCGCCGCGACGGAACTGTCCACGCCGCCGCTCATCGCGACGGCCACACGAGTCCCGGATGGCAACCAAGCATGCATAGATTGGTGATCGAGGCCGAGCGGACTCATCAGACCTAGGCTGCGAGTTTCGACGGCGTCGCGGTCTTCTGGACGCGGCGATAGAATTTTTGCAACGCGCCGCTGCCGTAGCGGACTTCCCGCGCGCCGCGCGTGACCGTGGCGATGGAAACGTTGATCAAGTCGCGCACTTCGCGCTGCGTCCGCCCGGCGATCAGGTGCTTCACGATCTGCCAGCGTTCGGCAATGTCGCGGCGCTCCGCGGGCGACAACAGCGCGGTCATGAGCTCCCGCGCTTCTTCGCCGTCGCGCACCGAGGCAAAAAGTTTCGCCAATTCGAGTTCCCACCGATGATTGGTATGTGTCATGTCGCGGCCTACTAGTGCATGAGTACGTGGGCGTCAAGGATCGTGGGGAAAATTACAATTGGCACCTGTGCCAATGTTACGCAACTTTTTTCAATACGGACCGATAACAAATCGACGACCGGAGAAAGATCAATATGAAACACCCAGGCCTGCTTCCCGCCACAGCAAGGTTCCACTCGCTCGCACGGCAATCCCACGTCTGGTCACGCCCGTATATCCGCGGCGACCCATCAATGAAGGCTGCACGCCTCGACAGTTATCACTCCCCCAACGCACGGGACTGGAAAGCACCAACCGGTGGACTGGGGGCGACGGCGGGGGGTCGCACTGCACGAGCCTCGCCCCAACCAACGTGTGGGAGATTCGCTGCATCGTTTTGCCCCATGTTGCCAGAGCCCCCACACCGCGATGCACTCTCTGCCGCGACAACTCTTCAGGGATGGATCGCGCCGCTCTGCAACTACATCATCACCATGATGGAGAACGACTGGAGAGAGTATCGCCCTCGATGGTCTGCGACCGCTCGAGCTGAAGTGACGACCGCACTTCACGCCCAAATAACACAAGCACTGGCAGCCGCACCCTTACCACTCGGACGTCTTCTCAGTTGGCTTCAGGCGACTGACTTGCTGCAGTCGCAGCGGCTCCCCCTCGAGGCATTCTACGATCCCATCGTGGACCCCCCTCTCGCCATGGCATTGCGGCTCTTTGCCAGTCTACTGGAGCGTGCATCCCTGTGGTCGCACGATGGCTTGACTCGCGCTCCAAACTTCCGCATCTATCGCTACCGGCGCGTAGGCTTGGTCAACGGGCAGTACCATCCCAATCTAGTCTTGATGCAAGGACCTGGGCAGTACGAAGCCTGTTGCGGGATCGAATATCACTTGTACGCGCAAGGCCCCACGCATCGGGAGCGCCGTTTGATCGCCACCGTGGGGGTGGTTCGGGAAGCGCGCGGACTGGCGATCGTCAAGCTCCAGGGGGGGAAGGGGACTGGTCGTGGTCGATTCACGTACTCCGATGGAAAAAACGGACGTCCCTACCCGGACGCCACAGCCTGGCTGGGTATGGATCCCCGCTTGTGGCTTGCACGGCAGATCGTGCGCCAGGAGCGCCACCACAATCCGTCGGTACCTGTGCGGTGGCGCCGGGGTATTGCCCAGCCATTCTTGTTTCACTTTCACGATCCCCATGCGGCCGCATTGCCACCCGCCGCTGACCCACTGGAGATCGTCTTGCCGATCCGTCACCCGGACGACCCGCAGCGGCAGTCCATCTGGGAAGCCATGCAGACGGTAGACGATCTCCGGCTTGGCCCTGCGCTCCTACGCCGTCGCGAGGACCAAATTACGGCACAAATCAGGACTGTGCGCCTCTCCCCCGCAGAACGAATCACTCTGCAAGCGGAACTCCGCCAGGTAGAGCGGACCTTGCACACCATCGAGTTCTACGACCAAGCCGCCGAACTCCTTGGTTTCGAACCGGAGCCCGAAACCGCTTACAGTGCCCTGCCTACAACCCCTTCCGGCTATGAATCCCTCCATATCGCACGATCGACTGATCTCGCAGCGCCACATGAGCCAACGGATTGGCTCCCGCCAACGGCGACCGATGCGGCCGCCGCGCTGACACGGCACCTCGTCACTGCCGTGACCCAACGCACCTCGTTAGGCCAGGCAATTCTGGCGGCTTACGGCAACCAGTGGTTCGCCTTCTGTCGCGCTGTCACACCGGCACTCACGGCCCGTGTCGGCACTGCACTGTTGTGGCCTTGGCTGGGCGATGATCTGCTCCAAGCCGTCTGTCGTTACTATGGCACTCGCACCCGTATCGCCATTCATACGATTGCCGAGCTGGCCACCACGATGGTGCAGGGGAAATCGCTTTTGGAGACCCTGGGGCGAGACCTGCTCGTGGCGCTGGTCGCACGCCAGTGGACCGCAATGCCTCGCGGACTAAAGCGGGAACCGCTCGACCCTCTGATCCAACGTACTGAGTGGATTCAACAGCTGGCCGCACCGGTCGGAAATGAGGGCTCCTTGGTCGAATGGCTTGCCCCCGAGTCGATCGAGTCACTCCTGCTCTCCGGAGATTTCCCGATCATCGCGATTCTCCACGACCTCGCCCCATTTAGGGTCGGTGGCCAATCATTCCTGGACTGGGCCTCTGCTGAAGATGGCGAGCACAGTTTGTTTCAGTTCATACACAATCCATCCTGGCGGGAGAAACTGCGTGACGTCCTACTGCCCGGGCTTCGCGAAGGGCTCATTACTGACGAGTTGCTCGCTACCATCACTCCTGCACAGCTGTGCGAAGGCCTCAGCTACACGACGACGCCATCGCAGCTTGTGCACAAGATAGAGCGCGACAAGCCCCTGTTCCTAAAACGGTCAGGCCAGATCGCTGGCTAGAATTCCTACAATCGCTTCAATGCTTGTACGAGATGGTTCGCGACTTGCTGGGCGTCGCCGTAGAGCATGCGGGTGTTGTCGGCGGTGAAGAGTTCGTTGTCGATCCCGGCAAAGCCGCGTCCTTTGCCGCGCTTCACCACGACAACGGTCTTGGAACGGTCGACGTCGAGGATCGGCATGCCGAAGATCGGGCTTTGTTTGTTATGGCGCGCGGCCGGATTGACGACGTCGTTGGCGCCGAGGACTAAGCTCACATCCGCCGTGGGGAATTCCGGATTGATCTCTTCGAGGTCGAAGAGTTGTTCGTAGGGGACACCGGCTTCGGCCAGCAGCACGTTCATGTGCCCCGGCATCCGCCCCGCGACGGGATGAATCGCATATTTCACGATGACGCCGCGGGCCAGTAACTGGTCGGCCAATTCGCGAATTTTGTGCTGCGCTTGCGCAATCGCCATTCCGTAGCCGGTCACGATCAGGACCTTGCTGGCATACGCGAGCAGGATCGCAGCGTCGTCCAAGTCGATGGTTTTCGGTTCCGCCGTCGTGCCGGCCGCGCCGACCGCCGCTTCCTGCCCGAAGGCGCCGAACAACACGTTACTAATGGAACGATTCATTGCCCGCGCCATCAGCACGGTGAGCAGCGTTCCGGCGGCCCCGACCACGGTTCCGGCGACGATCATCGCCGCGTTTTGCATCGCGAACCCTTCGAAGCCGACGGCCATCCCGGTAAGGGCATTGTAGAGCGAGATCAGGACCGGCATGTCGCCGCCGCCGATCGGGAGCGTCATCAGGATACCGAACAACAACGCGAGCGTGAAGAACAGCAGGCTCCAGAGCGGCGCCGGCGCCAGGCCGATAATCATCGCCACGCCGGCCACGCAGGCCGCGAGGAAAACAAGTCCGTTGAACAACTGTTGTTGCGGAAACGTGATCGGACGCTCGCGCATTAATTGTTGCAGCTTCGCGAACGCGATCAGACTGCCGCTGAATGCGATGGCGCCGATCAGACCGCCGACGACCGCTAACGCGGTGAGGCCCGTGCCGCCCAGTGCGCCGCGCCCCAACTCGACGGCAGCAATGGCCGCCGCCGCACCACCGCCCATGCCGTTGTAGAGCGCGATCATTTGCGGCATGTCGGTCATCGGGACCCGTTTCCCCGCGACCCAGGCCAGCACTGCCCCGAGCAGCGCCGCGGTCAGGATAAGGAAGAGGTTATGCAACCCGGGTGCGAAGACGGTGACGAGTACGGCCAGCAGCATGGCACGCCCGGCCCAAACGATTCCTTGGCGCGCGGTTTTTGGCGAGGCCATCTGCTTGAGCCCCAAGATAAAGAGAAACGCCGTGAGAAAATAGGCGGCTTCAACGAGATGCTGCATGGCCCGCCCCCTTCTGTTTGTGGTCTTCGAACATCTTGAGCATCCGCTCGGTCACGACGTACCCACCGGCCGCGTTCATTGCTGCCAGTAGCACTCCGATAAACCCGATCACTTTCCCGAGCGGCGTATCGGCGTGGCCCAATGCGACGATCGCGCCGACTAACACGACGCCGTGGATGAAGTTCGAGCCCGACATCAGCGGGGTGTGCAGAATGACCGGCACACGGCTGATCACTTCGTAGCCGGTAAAAGCGGCCAACAGAAAGACATACAATGCGACCCAGATGCCTGCACTCATGCCGCACCTCCCGTTGTTAATAGTTGCGCTGTCGCGCCGTGTTTGACTGCGCCGTCGTGCGTCAGTGCGGCGCCTTGGATGATTTCGTCGTCCCACGGCGGAGTGACGGTCTCTCCGTCCCGTTTGAAGAGCGCGACGAAGTGTTCCAGATTGCGCGCGTACATCGTGCTGGCGTGTTCCGCTAAGTCGCTCAGGATATGGAGCGGCCCGGCAATCCGCACGCCGTGCCGTTCGACCACTTGGTCCGGCACCGTGCACGCGCAGTTGCCGCCGCCTTCCGCCGCGAGGTCCACGATCACCGCCCCCGGCTTCATATGTGCCACCATCTCTTCGGTGACTAATCGTGGCGAGGGGCGGCCCGGGACTTGAGCGCACGCGATGACCACGTCGGCGTTGGCCACATGTTTCGCGACCACGGCCTCGGCCTGTTTCCGTTCGTCTTCATCTAGCTCCCGCGCGTAGCCGCCGATCGCTTCCGCGTCGAGCGGCAGATCGACAAAGCGCGCGCCGAGCGACTCGACTTGCTCTTTCGTGGCACGTCGCACATCGTACGCGCTGACCACGGCGCCGAGCCGACGCGCCGTGGCAATCGCCTGCAACCCCGCGACACCGGCGCCCAAAATCAGCGCTTGCGCGGGACGAATCGTGCCGGCGGCTGTGGTCAGCATTGGGAAAAACCGTTGAGAGAGGCTGGCGGCTAACAACACCGCGCGATAGCCACCGACTGTGGCTTGCGACGACAACACGTCCATCGATTGCGCCCGCGTGACGCGCGGGACCAAATCCATCGCGAAGCTGGTCACGCGTCGTTCACACGCCACCCGCACCGCATCGAGGTGTCGATGCGCGAACCATTGCCCCACGACCAGTGCACCGCTACGGACTTGTTGCAGCAGTTCCGACGTCGGCGGACCCACGGTCACGACAAGCGCCGCATCGCGCAGCACAGCGCCCGCATCGGGCAGCACCGTCGCACCGGCCGCCGCATAGGCCGCGTCGCTGAAATAGGCGCCCGCCCCGGCGCCCGCCTCCACAGCGACCGCCCACCCCGCTTTGAGTAATCGCTTCACGCTATCCGGAACGATCGCCACGCGCCGTTCTCCCGGCTCCCGCTCCCGCAGCACTGCCACTTGTATGGTCATACGTCGCACTCCGTCGTTGTGATCACGCCTCAACCCGTCAGAACGTGCCCCCTTGGCATATTCATAGAAACACTGCACATGATGCCAGACAGTTCGCTCGCGCCGGCAAAGCCGGATGCTCGCTAAAGTCAGGGGGAAGATACCGCTCTCCCCCCTGACTACCCCCCATCTGCAAAAAAACCTCAGCCCCCCTACCAACAATCCCCCCACAACTCAAACCCTTCTTACGCCAACTTCCCCCTAATACATCCGAGTGGGGACAGGTACCTTCGGATGTATATTTGGCGGACATTTGAAGGTACCTGTCCCCATTCAAATGAACTTGCGCACTTGCCGCCACTCCGCACTTCTGCCATAAGACGCCGCCACGATGCTGCTGCTTGCCCTACTCCAAGCCACCGTCCTCGGCATTGTCGAGGGGATCACGGAATTTCTTCCGATCTCTTCCACCGGTCACTTGATCGTGGCGGGACGGTTGGTCGGTTTTGAAGATCCGAACTTCGAGATCTTCATCCAGTTCGGCGCCATCTGCGCCGTCCTCGTGATGTATCGCCGCGACCTGTGGCAACGGCTCTGCACCGGGCTGCGCGGCGGACCGAATGGCCTCGTACTCTGGAACGTGGTCCTCGCGTTCCTCCCCGCCGCAGTGTTGGGACTGCTGTTTCATCATCACATTAAACACTACCTCTTCAATCCGTTCACCGTCGCGCTCGCGCTGATCGTCGGTGGGCTCGCAATCATCGCGCTGGAACGGCGCGGCCTGGCGGCCCAAACCCATGACCTCGACACCATGACCGCCCGCCAAGCCCTCGCCGTCGGGATCGGCCAAGTCCTGGCGATGTGGCCCGGCTTCTCCCGCGCCGCGGCCTCGATCCTCGGCGGCATGGTTGCCGGCTGCGACCGCCGCACCGCGACGCTCTTTTCGTTTTATCTCGCGATCCCCACCATGCTCGGCGCCACGGTCGTCGCGCTCGCTTCCGCCGGAGGCGGACCCGCCTCTGGCGGGGGGGCCACCGACCAACTCGCGCTCGCCGCGCAACTCCCCACATACACCGTCGGCTTCGTCGTCTCGTTCGGCATCGCATGGCTCGCGATTCGCGGACTGCTCCGCTACATCGCCCATCACGACTTCACCGCGTTCGGCAAATATCGCATTGGACTTGGAGCCGCGCTCCTCCTCATGCTATGGGCGGGGTGGTTATGATCCGTTGTACGATGTATGTCGACGGCGTGATGCGGGAAGATATCCCGCTGGCCGAGATCAGCGAGATTATCCCCGATCCAAAGAATCAGGTCTGGCTCGACCTGGAAGGCGAATCGGTCGACCAGATCGCGCTGCTGCGTGAGGAATTCGGCTTTCACGAGCTCTCGCTCGAAGACTGTTTCAAGGCCGGCCAACGCGCCAAGATCGACGAATATCCTGGTTACTATTTTCTGGTCTTCTATTCGCCGGCGCTGCGCAGCGACGACGGCGACATCGACGCCCACGAACTGCACTGCTTCGTCGGCAGCAATTACGTCGTCACGACGCACCGCCATCCGATGCCGGCGCTGCGCCTAGCCCACCAACGTTGGTCGCAAAATCCGGCAATGCTCAATCAAGGCGTCGGGTTCCTGGTCTACACGATCATGGACGCGATCATCGACGAGTACTTTCCGCTGCTGGACCACTTGAACGATTCCATCGAAGCGCTCGAAGATCGCGTCCTCGACGGCGATCCGGAAGCCACGTTGAAGGAAATTTTTCGCCTCAAAAAAAATCTCCTGTTCGCGCGTCGCATCCTCGCGCCGAAGCGCGATATTTTTAATATCCTGGCGCGCCGCGATCAACCGCTCTTTTCGCCGCAGACCCAATTTTACCTCCGCGACGTCTACGACCACTTGATCCGCCTGTTGGAACAAGTCGACACGCAACGCGACATGGTCGCAAGTCTGCGCGAGGCCTCGATCTCGATGATCTCCAATCGGCTCAATTCGGTGATGAAGACACTCACGGTCATCGCTACGGTCCTGATGACCCTGAGCCTGATTGCCGGGATCTACGGAATGAACTTCGACTTCATGCCGGAACTCCACTGGCACTGGGGTTATCCGGCCGTGCTCGGAATGATGGCCGTCAGCGGCATCGCGATGGTCTCGTATTTTCGTCGGCGCAAGTGGTTTTGAAAAGACGTGGCTGGTGAACGGACCACAAGGCACCAATCACCGATTCGCCATCTGCAACTGTGCCGGATCCGCGTGATCTTCCCACTCGATCACGACCCCGTTCCGACGGCCCCATTCCGCAACCGTCGACTGCTGATCCATCCAGCTATCATCGAGCGCCACGCCTGCGGCGCGCCGCTGCGCATTCAACGCCCAAGTAATGACCATGCGCTCCGCACGGCCCGGACGCGCGGGAAAATAACGCACGCGGGAGCGGCCGGTCGCGTGAATCACGTCGTGCAGATAACTGTCGGTCAACGGATCGTAAAATGGCGTTTTGCCCAATGCACGATGAAAATTCGATCGTTCGTACGTTCTGGCATTCGCGCGAATGACCTCCAAGTCGCCGCCACTCATTACGCGCGGGATCTCGTGCGACGGAAAAATATTGAACGTTCGTTCTTCCGGCAACACCGCGGCCGGCTGCAAGATCGTCATCTTCGCCTCACCGCCCTGCCACAAGTCCGCCCACTGACGGGGACGCTGCGGCCGTTCCGGATGGGTGTGTCCCAGCCAAAAAAATTCGCCCCCTTCGCCGGAGACCGAAGCCGGATCGCCGGCGGAGAGGCGGAACTGCAGCCGTGGCAGCGCGCCAGTCGTATCCACCCACAGCGTTAATCCCACTTCGCGATAACAGCCGCCTTCCCCGATCGCCTCGATCGCCCGCGCGGCATTAGTATACGCAGTCACCGCATCGGCCGCCTCGACATCTAGATGAAAGAACGGACCGAAGAAGGCCTTCAGTACTGCTCGTTTTTCAACCGGACGCGCCGTTGCCCAAAATTTATGGAATTGCGGATCGTCGTGCGTCAACACGGACCTACGCAGCGACTGCACCGCGTCGTCGTACATGCGGCGCATTTCCTCGTCGGAAAAATCGATGGTGAGGCGTGGATCGGCCTGGAGCGGCGCCACGAAGGTCGGGAAATACTGCGCCAAGATTCCCAACGTGACCCGCACCTGCTCCGGCCGCAAACCGGGGAGTGGGTCACGACCGCGCTGTTGGCGGATGATCATCACGGCCAGCCGAAAATGCGCCTCATCGGTCGAAGCACTGGCATGGAGCGATTCGCCGGTGTACGGATTGCGCCGACTGTGTTGCCAATATTGCGCGGCGCAATGCCGCTCCGCAAACGCAATTACGGCGCGCATCACTTTTTCAACGGCCTCCCGTAGCCGACCCTCGCGAGTAATCTCGCGCAAATAGACCGGATGCCCCGCAAAGAATTGGGAGACGAGTTCCTCTACGCCTTCCTCCGGCTGCCAACCGGGTTGCGGCCCGGCCAACGCGGCCGCTTGCTGAATGGCTTGCCGCATTTGAGCTTTGATCACATCCCACCCTCGTTCCAACACCGCAGCCGGCAACAGAGCGGCCGGAAGTTCTACACCAGGCTCGAACGTACTGATGGCCGAGGAGCTCGGTTGGCGAGCCTCCAACAAGGCCTTCGCCTTCGCGCGTAACCAAAGTGGGAGATCGAAATAAGAGCCCTGCGACGCACCAACCGAGGGAAACAACCGCCGCAACACGCGCAGCACGTCGCTGCGCTCCACCGCATGCCCATTGCCCGGCACTTGCCGGTGCGGCCAATCTTGGAGCGCCGCAATCACCCCCGCCCCGTCACGCGCGGCCTCTACTTCGGCACGCAACACGGCGAAGGCATCCGGTGCCTGCTGAAATCGCTCGCCGGCCCGCCGCAGTTGGGCCTCACGCAGCCGCAGCGCCGCCGCGTGTAAACCCATCCCTTTCGGCAAATGCGTCGCCGCCGCCTCGCCACCGCTCAGATAGGCCCGCAGATCCGCCAGCACCATCGCACGCGAACGCTTGACGGAATACGTGGCATGTTGAATCGGCCATTGCGCCAGCGGCAGCGCTGCCACCAGATGGACGACATGTTCGGCCACATCGGTTGGCGGGGACTCCACATATTGTCGCAACGTCTCGGCCGCAGATTCCAACTGGGCAGCCAGTTCAAAAACTGCTGCCCCGTCGACGCCAAATTCGGCCAAGCGATCCCGAACCGCACGAAATTCGCTCAATGCCTCGCGCCAATCGATCGGCGGTCGGAGCAATGCCCGCAGATCGCACTCCCGAGTCAGTTGTCGATCGATCGGGCCGAAGACGAGCCAACGGAGACGTTCGGTAAAATCGTGCAGCCGCTGCGCGCAGACGTAGCGCAACAGCGGCGAAACGCTGACAAAGAGCGGCGCACTCGCCCCGTCAGCTGAGCGCTGGAGATACGCGAGCAGCTTGGAATAATTGGCGAGATTGTCGTCCCGCAATACATGCAAGAGATCCGGCAATGTCGCGGCTCGCGCCACCAGATGGTTGCGCGGCCGATCCCCGAATCGCTCGACATACGCGGCCTCGCGCCCCACTAGTTCGCCAGTGGCGGGGGCAATGCCCGCATCGATCAAATGGAGCGCCAACGCGTCGTGCTGGTCCGGCGAAATGCCTGCGTCTCGCAGCGCGGCCACGTGAGCGACGATCCGCGCCTCGCGCCCCATATCCGAGGGCGGAGCATCCAGCTCCGCCTGCAGGCGAAACAGGGCCAGATCAATCGAGTTCGGTTCCCCGCCCCCACCCTGCACCGCCCCTAAGACCGGCTCCACGGATGGACGCGAGAACAATCCATGCCGGATATCACGATGCGCCGCCGAGACGCAGACCCGCGTGGGCTCCGCCGCGAGCCCACTGGGCACGCCATGATGGGGCTTTGCTGGCGATACGCGCCCGCTCGCCATCGGCTCCGGACGAGGAGTCGCCGGTCGAGCACGCCGCCGCACGCCGCTGGGAGAAGTCATGGAACACCTTGGAACCGCACCACCCCTGATATAGTATCGGCTCGCCATCAAAAAAGTTGCCCGAGTAGGTTTGACTTCCTTATTTCCCCCTCGCCCCGACGGGGAGAGGGTCCCGCCGTAGGCGGGGGGTGAGGGCCACACCCCCGGCCGAGACAACAATATTGACTCCGATCATATGCACGGCCGCATCAAGCTGTTACAGCGCCCGCCATGTCAACCCCTACCGCGTCGCCACCGCATGCGGTCGTCAATGGCGCCTTGGTCCGCTGGTACATCTATCTCGCACTGCTCGGCATCATCGTCCCGCTCGGCTTCGCGTTGATCCTGGCCGCCAAATTTCTCTGGCCCGATTGGCTCGGCAATATCGCGTGGCTGCAATTCGGCCGCATTCGCGTCTTTCATACCAACGGCGTCATCTTCGGCTGGCTCGGGCTCTCGTTCTTCGCCATGCTGAATTACATCGTGCCGAAACTCGCCAATCGACCGCTGCTCTCGGAACGACTGGCGTGGTGGACGTTGGGCGCCTATGCGATCGCGTTAGTCGTCGGCCTCGGCGCCATCCTCGGCGGCCAAATGCAGGCGATCGAGTACGCCGAATTCCCGTGGTACGGAGACGTCCTCTTTGCGCTCGCGTTCGTGATGGCGGCAGTCAATTATATCGGCACCATCTTCCGCTCCACGGAACGGCAACTCTACGTCAGCGCCTGGTACTTCCTGCTTTCACTCTCCTTTACCGTGCTCAACTACGTGATGGCGAACGTGATCGTTGCCTATGTGGCCCCGGGAGCCGCCGGCGCCGCGATCACCGGACTCTGGATTCACAACGCGGTCGGGCTATTCGTCACCCCGATGGGCGTCGGCATCGTCTACTTCATCCTGCCGGTCATGCTGAAAAAACCCATCTACAATCACCGCCTCTCGCTGCTCGGCTTCTGGACCCTCGCGTTTTTCTATCCGCTCGGCGGCTCGCACCATTACTTTTTCAGTCCGATCCCGCGCTGGGTCCAAGTCCTCGCGGTCCCGTTGACCGCCACATTGTTCGTGGTCGTCGTGACCGTCGTCTACAATTGGTTCATGACGTTACGCGGGTCGTGGGGCCACGTTGCGCAATCGCCCGCACTCGCGTTCCTCGTCACCGGAATCTTCGCATATATGACCACCTGCACGCAGGGCCCATTTCACACCTTTCTCACCGTCCAAAAAGTGATCCACTTCACCGATTGGGTCGTCGCCCATGCGCATCTCGCACTGTTCGGCGCGTTCACGTATTGGAACATCGGCGCGATCCTCTACGTCTGGCCGAAAGTCACCGGCCGCGAGTTGGCGTCGGTGCGGCTGCAATGGTGGTCGTATTGGCTGCTCACGCTCGGTTTTTATGTCTGCTATTTTATCCCGCTCACCGCCGCCGGCTTGTTGCAAGGCTACTATTGGCTCAGCGGCGCGCCGTTCGCGGATTCGGTGATCCACTCCGTCCCGTTCTGGGGCTTCCGCGCCCTCAGCGGCGTGTTCATCTACGTCGGGATGCTGCTCTTTAGTTGGGTGCTGTGGCAGACGCGGCGGCAACCGCTCCTGCAGGAGACACGCGCATGAAGTGGCTGGAGCGTTTTCAGACGATCTTGCTCGTCGCCGGCGTCGGCTTCTTCGTCGTGGCATTTCTCGGTATGGGCGTCGCGCCGTGGACGACGTTGAAAGACCTGACGCCGCCCGCGGGCGTCGCCGAACGCACGCCGCAAGAAGAACACGGTCGCGAAATCTTCATGCACGAGGGCTGTTGGCACTGCCATACCCAATTCGTGCGGCCGATTGCCGGAGAACCGCTTCGCTACGGCCCAGTCTCCTTCGCGGCGGAATATCTCCGCGAAGTGCCGCAATTGTTCGGCACACGGCGCGTCGGCCCGGACCTGGCCCGCGAGGCCGGCCAACGCCCCGACGATTGGCACTTGGCCCATTTCTACAATCCGCGCCACACCACGCCCTGGTCAATCATGCCCGGATATCCCTGGCTCTTTGAAACGCGTGACGGCCGCGTCACACCCACCGACGACGCCAACGACTTAGTCGCGTACATGCAATCGATCGGGCGTGCGACCCAGCCCACGATCGCAGCGCGGGACGAGGCATATCGCGCCCAATTTGTCGTCGGCACCGGACCGGAGCGCACGCCGGAGACCACGGAACACGGACACACGCTGTTCGCACGCGAATGCCAAGGCTGCCACGGTCCCGCCTCCGCCGAAGGCGGACCCGCCTTCGGCGGGGGCGGCGGTGCGAGTGCCGCGCTCTTGCAACCACCCGCTGCGGATCTGACCGCAGTGCAACCGACCGCCGCGTACGTCTACCAAGTCTTGCATCTCGGCATCCCCGGCTCCTCGATGCCGTCGTTTCGCGACTATCGCAGCGACGATCTCTGGGCGATCGCGCACTATGTCCAGACGCTGGGCAAACCAGACAACGTTGCCATCCCGGAACTGAGCGAGGACGTCATCGCTCAGGCGAAGGCCCAATTCGAGATGCTCTGCGCAGTCTGTCATGGAACCGCCGGCCACGGGGACGGCCCGGCCGGCCTGGCATTGCGGCCCGCGCCGCCCGATCTGCATGGCTTGCGACCATCCGAACCACGGATCCGCGAGGTGATAGAAAGCGGCGTCCCCGGCACCGCGATGGCCCCGTTTCCGCAAATCACACCCAGTGAACGCCGGAGGATCGCGACCTACCTGCAGCGGCTGTGGCAAACCACTGCCACGGGATCCACTCCATGAAGCACCACAGCCGCAGCATACTGACGTTCAGCGCGCTCGCCATCACGCGCAGCGCGTGGGCCTGCCCGTTTTGTAACGTCGATGGGATGCTCTCTCGCGATTTCATCTTGGTCGTGATGGGAAGCGCCCTCACCGCCGCACTGATGTTCCTCGGCTGGTCGATCGCTCGCGGCCATTGGCACGACGCCGAGGCGATCAAATATCGCATCTTAGAACTCGACACGCTCACGACCGTACGAACGTAGGAGCGACCATGACGCTCGAAGCGGCCAGTCAATATTGGGTGGCATTCTGGATGGGGCTGGCGGCCATCGGCGGCTTCGGCTCGCTCTGCCTGTTTTCCTGGCTCCGCGGCCGCAACGGTCAGACACGACCACCGGAGCAGCGCTTGTTGGAGATCGAAGCTCAGACCGGAGTGCGCCTATGACCAACACACCCCATCACGACGCCCCACTCCCTTGGTGGATCAAACTCCTCTGGCTCAGCACGCTCATCGGCATCATCACGTACGTCGTCACAAATTGGTAGACGCTCACCAACGCGCGCATCACGCAACTTCTTGGCGCATTCGCCGATAACTCCGGCACGATGACGACGATTCAAGATTGGATATGCACACTGTTCCACGCAGCCGACGTTCCAACGATCTGTGCCACAGACCGCTGGGCGACCAAAGACGCCGACGTCATCGCGGATTATCTGATTGCCAGCAGCATCCACCCGTCTTTTAACGACCGTGCCTGCGCTGACTTGCCGATCGTCCCGCTGGCCGAGCCGCTGACCAACGATCAACGCGTGCGGCGCTTCGCCGAAATTCCCGCGGACTATCTGTCATCGGATCAACGGACCGCCTGTCCCTACCTCGGCGATGCGCCCTTCAATGCCGCGGAGACCGATCAACGCCACTTTTGGAACCTCCTCGTTGCCATCATTCCGGAGGCCATCGCACGCCGGACGACCGTGGAACCCGTGCCAAGTGAACACCATCGGATCCTCGATATCGCGTGCGGGAGTCTGGCCGCAGCCTCCGCATTGCAAAGCTACTTCGGCGGCGCCGCGTATGGAGACCCCGCACCCGAAGCACATTATATTGGGATCGATATCAGCGAAAATGCCATTGCGGCCGCGCGCGGCGCCAATCGAGGACTGCCGAATGTGGATTTTGAAGTCGCCGACGCCACGGATATTGCGGCACAGCCATGGGCAAAAAATTCCTTTGATACAGTGGTCATCCGGCATCCCGAAGTCTTCCGCCGTTATGAAAAGGGGCTCGCCGCAACGTGGTACCCTATTTTTAAAACTGCAGCCGCGCAGCTCCAGACGGGCGGCCTGCTTTTAGTCACGACGCATCGGTGTTTCGAATTCCAAGGCGCCGACGCGGCCCTGACCCAATTGGGTCTGACACGGCTCTACGCCGCCCAACATCCGTGTGCGCCGGACATCCATGCCCCCGACTACTGATTCCGCTCAACAACATTCCGACCATGGACGATTTCACATTTTGCAACCGTATAAGCGGCTGCGCTCAACCGATAGAGATTCGCGTGTTGGGTTTTCGCATCGTCGGAAAGCAGTTGGTCGGCGACGCGGCAGTCATCTGGTCGCCGGATCGCGTGGAACGAACCATCTTCCCATTGCGCTAAACCGCGCCTCTCACTTTTTCGAACCGTTTCCGATGGAACGTAATCGCGAAACGATGCGTCTCATCGCGGAGGCGTTGCAGCAACAACAGCACAGGATCGCCGGCGCGGAGCGGAAGCGGATTTTTGCGGCCCGGGAGGTAGATCTTGTCGCATGGTTCGCCCTCGCGGGGTTTCGCGATCGCTGCGAGTGACAACGTAGCGGCGCCGAGTTCCTGTAAGACCCGCACCGCCACTTGGAGCTGACCCTTGCCGCCATCCACCAACAAGAGATCGGGCCACGGCGGATTCGCGTCTCCGGTCAACCGGCGCGCTAACACCTCGTGCATCATCGCATAGTCATTTGGCTCATGTGGCCCTTGGATTTTATAGTGCCGATAGCGTTGCTTGGCGGGTGTGCCGTCGACAAAGCAGACCAGCGCCGCTACGGCCTCATCGCCTTGCCAATTGGAGATATCGACGCATTCGATCACGCTCGGCACTCCACTTAAGTGGAGCGCCTTGCCGACCAGCGTCGTCAAGTGGTCCCCTGCGACGACTTGTTCGCGCCGCCGTTCGCAGAGCACCGCCGCATTCGTCGCGGCCAAATGCACGAGCTTGACCGATTCACCACGTCGCGGCACGCAGAGGCGCACCGCGTGTCCGCGCCGCTCGGTCAGCAGCTGTCCAATCTCGGCCGCTGACGCGGGCAAAAACGGCAAGTAGATCCCGGCAGGCGGCACGCGCGGCGGTTGGTAATATTGCAGCAGATAACTCGCCAGCAACGACGCAGGTGCATCGCCGCCCAGGACCACTGCCGCGCCGCCTCGTTCCCCCACGTGGCCGTTGCGCCGCTCCAACACCGCAACGGCCCCATGCCCGGCGGCCTCGGCCCAACCGAAAAAATCGGCATCCGCGGCCCCGTGCCGAATCACCTTCTGAGACTCGATCGTCGTCCGGACATCGCGCAGCAAGTCGCGCAGCCGCGCGGCCTCTTCAAAATGCTCCCCCGACGCCTGCGCCCGCATCTCCCGTTCCACATGCGCCGTCAATTCATTCCGCTGCCCCTTCAACAACAGCAGCGCTCGCGCCACTTGCGCCCGATAGACCTCCGCTGCCACGAAACCGACACACGGCGCGGTACAACGGCCGATCTGATATTGCAGACACGGCCGCGCCCGATTGGCGAACTCATGATCCCGACAAGTCCGCAGCCGGAAAAAACGCGTCACCAATGCGATCGTCTCTTTGCACGCCAGCCCGCTCGGGAACGGCCCGAAATACGCCGCGCCGTCCTTCACCACCTTGCGCGTGCGAAAGATTCCGGGGAACGGATGTCGGAGATTCACCGCGACGCTGACGTACGACTTGTCGTCCCGGAAGATGATATTGTAACGGGGCCGATGCTTCCGGATCAGCGTATGCTCCAGCAGCAACGCCTCTTTCTCCGTATCGGTGACCGTGGTCTCGATCGCGGCGACGCGGCGGAGCAACAGCGGAATATGGGGTCGATCCTGCGCTGCGGCCCGAAAGTAACTCGTCACGCGGGCCCGCAAGTTATTCGCTTTACCAACATACAGCACCACGCCCCGCGTGTCTTTCATCAGATAGACACCCGGGGCGCGGGGAAGAGACGACACTCCGCAGCGAGCTACGGAGTCCCCACTCCCCTCTCCCCTTGGGGAGGCTAAGGGCGCAGCGACCACAGTCGCTGCATGGCCCGCAGCAGCGGTACCAGCAATGCGACGAGCAGGAGCATTGCTCACCCCAACAGCTGGGTGAGGGGGAGGCATCAGTTTAAATATTAAACGTAAACATCGTCCGGAAGCGGTTCGTGGCCAGACCGCCGGTCCCAATCGTTGCGTCGTAGTCCAACACGCGCGAGAAGTCGGCCTGGAGCTTCACGTTATTGCCATGCAGGTGCCAGTTCAAACCGCCCACAAATTCATAGGCATTATTGTCCGGCCCTTCGCGAAAGATCTGCGCGCCACGCGCGACGATCTCCAACTTCTTCGGGATCACAAAGTACCCGGCCTGGGCATAGTACCCGAAGTCATCCAACGTAAAACTCCCCTGGATCACGCGAATTTTTCGGAGATACGCCTCGCCGGTGATCGTCAGTCCACGCCATTGGAAATACAGGTCCCCGCTCCCGGTGTAGGACCAGTCGAGCGTCCGCGCCAGTGAGTCGGTCGCGTCTTGCGGATCGAACAATGAACCTGCGCCAACCGAAAGGACTGGTTCTTCGGTGTAGCCGTAATCGGATTCGCCATTACCACCTGAATCGCCGAGGATATCGAACCACACCCGACCACCATAGGAGAAGGAACGGGTCACATTATAATAATTGCTGTCCTCACCGTTCCCTACTCCGACAATGTAGTGGAACTTGCCGATATCGCCCAACAACCGGAGACCTAACGTCGTATCCGCATCGAAGGCCTGCCGTGCGATTGTTCCGAGCTGTCCACCGTCCACCTGCGTGGCAGTAATGGGTAGTTCAACAAATGCCTGTTTCCCCGAGCTTCGCTCCCCTATCCGGGAAAGCGGTAACGTCACGGTACCGACTTGAATTTTGAATTGCGGGATCACCGTGGCCGTCATGTCAGCGAGCCACGTAGGTGGATTAGGATTCGGAACCGTTCCACCGCCACCACCAGTAACAGCCGTCGTACTCGCAGCCACGGTGCCGTAATTAATGAGGTTCATGAACTCAAAATTCTTGAACAATTTTCCTAAAATCGTCACACGCGCCCGCCGCATCCGGAAGGTATTTGCATCTGCCGCACCGGCAGCGCGCACGTCCGTGTAGATATGCTGAAACTGCAACCGCGACGCGATTTGTAAACTGAAGTCATCGTCCGCCGAACGGAGAAAGAATCCACTCCCGTCATACCCGGAGATCGGCTTCGCCTCGGCCGCCGAACCGATCGGCGTCTCATAGCTTGAAGCCACTTGGGTCAACCCCACTGCCGGCATCATGGCGCTTGCGAGCGCAATGAGCATTCCCTTCACGACATGTCGCATACTAAACCCCTTTCCTCCCCCGCACAGTTGCCCGATGCCTGCCTGACAGCACTCTATATATAAGGAGGGCCGTTATACGATCCGATTTTGAATGGCAAAGGTTTTTTGAGCGGTTAGCGCAAAAACCTCACGCAACAAGTTTTATGCGACACCACAACACCGCCCAACCGCCACATTCATCCGAGTGGGGACAGGTACCTTCAAATGCAGCATTGGCGGGGATCCGAAGGTACCTGTCCCCACTCGGATGCATTTAAGAGTGGAGCTGGCGGTCTTCGAGGGCACGCACGCGGTCGCGCAATGTGGCGGCGCGTTCGAAGTCGAGGGACTCGGCGGCTTTGCGCATCTGTTTGCGCAATTTTTCCACTTCGCGCGGGATGCGGGCCAACGGGATATCGTCGATTCCGTGCACGGCCGGGGCTTCCGCATCCGGCACGGCGGCATAGTCGGCTTCGTAGATTGAACTCAGCACGTCGGTGATCTCTCGCCGCACCGTCTCCGGAGTAATCCCGTGGGCCTGGTTGTAGGCCAACTGTTTGATCCGACGCCGCTCCGTCTCGTCGATCGCACGGCGCATCGAATCGGTCATCCGGTCGGCATACAGAATGGCCGTGCCGTTCACGTTGCGCGCCGCGCGACCGAAGGTCTGGATCAGCGAGCGGGTCGAACGGAGGAAGCCCTCTTTGTCGGCGTCGAGAATCGCGACCAACGAGACCTCGGGGAGGTCGAGCCCTTCGCGCAGCAAGTTGATCCCGATCAACACATCGAACGTGCCGCGCCGCAAGTCGCGCAAGATCGCGCTCCGCTCCAGCGTTTCGACATCGGCGTGCAGGTAGCGGACGCGGACTCCCTGTTCTTGATAAAACGTCGACAAATTCTCCGCCATCCGCTTGGTCAGCGTCGTCACTAAGACCCGTTCGCCGCGCTGCACGCGCATGCGGATCTCCGCCAGCAAGTCTTGGACTTGGGTTCCCACCGGCCGCACCGACAGCGTCGGGTCGAGGAGTCCGGTCGGACGCACCACTTGTTCCACGACTTCCCCGCCCGCCTGTCGCAATTCATATTCGGCCGGCGTGGCGGAGATGTAGAGACATTGGCCGACCTTCCCGGTAAATTCTTCGAAGCGCAGCGGTCGATTATCGAATGCCGAAGGGAGGCGAAAGCCGTATTCGACCAACACGTTCTTGCGCGCCCGATCTCCGTTGTACATCGCGCCGATCTGCGGCACGGTCAGATGCGATTCATCGAGTACGCAGAGGAAATCGCGCGGGAAATAATCGAGCAGCGTCATCGGCGCCTCTCCGGATCCGCGCCCGTCCAAGTAGCGCGAATAATTTTCGATCCCTTTGCAAAATCCGGTCGCCTCCAACATCTCTAAGTCGAACTCCGTCCGCTGTTGCAGCCGTTGTGCTTCGAGCAGCTTCCCGTGATGTTTCAGCATCGGTAACCGTTCCGCCAACTCCTCCCGAATACCGCACATGGCGTGTTTCAGTCGTTGCTCCGGCGCCACGTAGTGGCTGTTCGGATAAATGGCGATCTTCGACAACTCCGCAATCCGTTCACCCGTCAGCGGATCAAACTCCGTGATCCGCTCCACTGTATCGCCCAACAATTCGATCCGTACGGCCTGGGTCTCGCGATACGCCGGCAAGATCTCGATCACGGCCCCGCGCGCGCGAAAGGTTCCACGGTGGAAATCGACGTCGTTGCGCTGATATTGGATCTCCACCAAACGTCGCAGCAACTCGCCCCGATCCACCATTGCACCTTGTTCCACGTCCACCCGCATCCGGCCGTAGGCCTCCGGCGAACCCAATCCGTAGATGCACGAGACCGACGCGATGATGATCACGTCGTTGCGCGTACACAGTGCGTAGGTCGCGGCGTGGCGCAACCGATCGATCGTCTCGTTGATCGAGGCATCTTTCTCGATAAACAGGTCTTGCGCGGGGAGATACGCCTCCGGCTGGTAATAGTCGTAGTAACTGACGAAGTACTCGACGGCGTTCTGCGGAAAGAGTTGGCGAAATTCATTGAAAAGCTGCGCCGCAAGCGTCTTGTTCGGCGCGACAATGAGCGTCGGCCGCTGCACTTCGGCAATTACGCACGCGACCGTGAACGTCTTCCCGCTCCCGGTCACGCCGAGCAACACTTGGTGCGCCAACCCCTGTCGCACGCCAGCGCTCAACCGCCGAATCGCCTCCGGTTGGTCGCCTTGGGGGGCGTATGGGGTGGTGAGGGTGAACATATTTCACCGTGCTTACGCACTTACGCACTTATAGAAGCGCTGTTTTACCGGTCCAAAACTCCGCCGATGGATCGCCGTCGGGCCGTGTTGGCTCAGCTCGGCGATATGCTGTGGCGTCGGATAGCCCTTGTGGACCCCGAACGAAAAATCAGGATACTCGGCTTCCAGCTCGGTCATTAAATGATCACGATACACCTTCGCTACAATCGAGGCCGCGGCGATGCTCAGACTCCGCGCGTCGCCCCCGATGATGCGCTGTTGCGGCAGCGCCACGGCCACGGCGTCGCGGCCGTCGATCAAGAGTTGTTGCGGACGCAGCGACAGCGCCGCAATGGCATCGGCCATCGCCTGCAACGAGGCCTGACGGATATTGATCGCATCGATGATGGGTGGTGCCACCGCCGCGATGCCGATGGCCAACGCCAGTTGGCGAATTGCCGTATCGGCAATGCGACGCGCGGCGGCGGACAGCGCTTTCGAGTCCCGCACGCCCGAAATGGTGCATTCGATCGGAAGGATCACGGCCGCCGCGACGACTGGGCCGGCCAGACAGCCGCGCCCGACCTCATCCACGCCGGCAATGTAGTGAAGACCTCGCTGCCAGTAGGCGCGCTCGTACGCGAGGAGATCGGTCATTACTCGCCATTCGAAACGGCTGGGGGGATGACTTCAGGAACGCTCGCGGCAGCGACCGTCGCCGTCGCGCCTTTATCTTCCGCAATCCGCGCCGCGCGGCCGGATAGCTCGCGCAAATAATACAGCTTCGCTCGACGGACCTTGCCGCGTTGCCGGACTTCGATCTTTTCAATCAACGACGAATGGAGGGGAAAGACGCGTTCCACGCCAACGCCGTACGAGACCTTGCGTACCGTGAAGGTCTCGCTGATGGCGCTGCCACGCCGAGAAATCACGACGCCTTCGTAGATCTGCGTCCGCTCTTTGTCCCCCTCTTTGACTAAGGTGTAGACCCGGACGGTATCGCCCGCGCGAAACGGGGGGATGTCGGTCCGAAGCTGACGTGCCGAGATTTGATCGAGAATATCCATAAATCACCTCATCGTTTCTTGGTTAGCGGCGGCCCTTCTGACACTAAATCGGGTCGGCGGTCAAGAGTGCGTTTTTGCGCCATCTGCGCTCGCCAGGCGGCAATCGCCTCATGATTCCCTTTTTGCAGCACTTCCGGAACGGAACGCCCGCGAAACACCGCGGGGCGGGTATAGTGGGGATACTCCAAACCTGCGCCCGCAAACGACTCTTCGAGCAACGACGCAGGATTGCCGAGCACCCCGGGCAACAAGCGAACCACCGCTTCGATTACGACTAAGGCCGGGATTTCCCCGCCCATCAGAACATAGTCGCCGATTGACAGTTCGTCATCGACCCATCCCTCCCGGACCCGTTCGTCGATTCCCTCGTAGCGCGGGCAGATCAGGACCACATGTCGGCTCTGTTCCGCCAACTCCCGTGCCACCTGCTGAGTCAAGCAACGTCCTTGGGCACAAAGCAAGATGCGGCGAAACCCAGTCCCTGCCGGCGCAATCGACTCGATCGCGGCCACTACTGGCTCCGGCCGCATCACCATCCCGGCGCCACCGCCGTAGGGCGCGTCGTCGACCGAGCGATGTTTGTCGGTGGAAAAGGTTCGAATATCGTGGGCTTGAATGGCCACATGTCCTGCAGCCACGGCCTTACCTAAGATCCCCACTCCCAGGGGCCCCGTGAAGAGCTCCGGGAAGATGGTCAAGATATCGATACGCATTACTACTCAATGATTTCGAGGACCGAGCGTTTGCGGATCTTAGTGGATGCCGCGCTCAGGATGGTCCGCAGCGACCGCGCCGTCCGACCTTCCTTCCCGATCACTTTCCCCAGATCCTCTTTTGCGACCTTCAGTTCGACCACCGTGGTCTGCTCGCCTTCGACCAGCGTCACTTCGACTTCTTCCGGCTTATCGACCAGCGCTTTGGCCATTACGTCTACGAGTATCTTGAGCACGTCGCTCATCGCACACCTCCTGCGGTAGTCGTCCACACGGGATATACTCTACTGCCTAGTGTACTCCGAACGACTACTTGTAGGGTATTTTATTGTAATCCCTTGGGGAGGAGCTGGCTGACGGTCTCTGAAGGCCGGGCCCCGTGGGATAGCCAATACTGGAGCCGCTCGACATCCCAAGTACATGTATCAGCAGATTTTTTTGGGTCTGAGGTCCCGATGACTTCAATAAATCGACCGTCCCGGGGTGACCGAGAGTCGGTCACGACGATCCGATAAAATGGGCGTTTTTTCGTCCCGTGCCGGGACATGCGAATAGTCACTGCCATACAGACACTCTCCTTGTTACTGGCGCCAGCGGGCCTCTAACCATGAGTCCGCAATAATTGCAACATCTCTGGGGGGACCCCTCGTTTGCGGCCCCCCTTCTTCATCATCTTCTGGAGAATTTCAAACTCTTTTATCAAGCGGTTGACCTCCGTTACCGAGGTCCCACTCCCTTGGGCGATCCGTTTTCGGCGCGACCCGTTCAGGAGCCGAACGTCTCCCCGCTCCGACAAGGTCATGGAATTGATGATCGCTTCCTTATTGCGCACGTCGGAACGGACCTTGTCGAAGTCGAGCTGGCCGGTCATTCGTGCCATCCCGGGAACCAGTTGCATCAATTCCCCCCACTGCTCGACCTTACACATTTCCCGGAGTTGCGCGCGATAGTCTTCCAACGTGAAGGCCCCGTTGGCCAGTTTGCGGACTCGTTCCAACGTGGTTGCTTGGTCGGTGATTGTGGCCACGCGTTCGGCCAAGGTGGCCAAATCGCCCATCCCGACAATCCGCGAGGCCATGCGGTCGGGATAAAACGGTTCCAACGCGTCGATTTTCTCCCCAGTCCCAACGAAATAGATCGGGACTTGGCAAACGGCTGCACACGAAAGGACCACGCCGCCACGGGCATCGCCGTCCGCCTTGCTGACAATCACGCCGGTCAGCGGAGTCACGGCATGAAAACCTTGCGCCGCGACCAACCCTTGTTGCCCCGCCATCGCATCGACCACTAACAACGTTTGGGTCGGCGTAACGCGTTGGTAAATGGCGCGCAACTCATCCATTAACGGGGCGTCAATATGCAGTCGCCCAGCGGTGTCGATGATCACGGTATCGTGCAGCGCAGTCCGGGCCTGTTCAAGCGCGGCCTCGACAACATCGAGTGGGGCGCGCAACGTCGTGGAGTCGAAGGTCGGAAGATCCCATTCCCGCGCAACTGTCAGCAGTTGTGCCACTGCGGCGGGCCGTTGCAGATCGGCCGGCACCAGCAATGGCCGCCGCCCCTGCTGCTTCGCCGCAAGGGCCAACTTGGCCGCGGTCGTGGTCTTGCCGCTCCCTTGGAGTCCTACACACAAAATGACGGCCGGCAACGTGCTGCCGTAACTGAACGGCTTGGTTTCTCCCCCGAGGATTTCGACGACCGTCTCGTAAAGGACGCGGAGATATTGATCCGCCGGCGTCAGGCTCTTGATCACCTCTTGCCCGACTGCACTGGACTGGACTTTGATTAGCACCTGATCCACGACTGTGTGGTGGACATCAGCCTCGAGCAGTGCCTGCCGCACCTCTTCGGCCGCGTCGTGCAAGTCTCGCTCGGTCAACGTGCCATGTCCCCGCAAGCGGCGGAATAATCCATGCACCCGATCAGTCAGCTTCTCGAACATAACTTACTCCAGTGGTTTATCGACTTCCTTCGCGATTTGGTCGAGGATCCCATTAATAAAGGCCCCACTTTCCTCGGAGCCATACTTCTTGCCGATCTCGATCGCTTCGTTCAACGTCACGCGGATCGGGATGTCGGAACAGTGCAACAGTTCATAGACCGCGACCCGCAACACATTGCGATCCACTGCGGCCATCCGCGATAAGCGCCAATGCGTGGAATGCGCGCTGATCCGCTGATCGATGTCGACCTGTTCCCGCGCCGTTCCACGGGCCAGTTCTTCGGCAAACCCCCGCACATCCGGCGGCGCCGGATGTTGTCGCCAATAGAGACGAATCGCCTCCTCCGGCTCGCAATGGGAGAGGTCGATTTGATACCAAATTTGCACCGCGGTCTCCCGCGCTTGGCGTCGATGGCCCATATGTCTACCGTACGCACCTACGCACATCGTTCATAATCCCACACATCTCCAGCAACGTCGCGGCCCCTTCGGCGCCGCTATTGCCAAGCGGTCCGCCGGCGCGGGCCTCGGCCTGCGCGAGCGTCTCGACCGTGAGCACGCCGAAGACGACCGGAACGCCAGTATCCACGGCCACGCGCTGCAATCCATCCGCAACGGTCCGACAGATATGATCGAAATGCGGTGTCTCTCCGCGCGCCACACAGCCGAGAGTGAGGACCCCGTGACACGTCCCGGACCGGGCCAACGCGGCCGCGACGACCGGGATTTCAAAGGCCCCCGGCACCCGGAACACGCGGACTCGTTCCTGCGCCACCCCTGCATGCGCGAACTGTTGCACCGCGCCGTCCAGCAACCGCTCGGTGATCGCCGTGTGGAAACGGCTGACCACGACCGCCACCTGCAAATCGGCTGGCGGATGGGAAGTCGATGTGGCGATGGAAGCAGGCGTGCGCATTAGACCATCTGCAGGAGGTGCCCCAACTTGTCGCGTTTGGTTTGCAAATAGCGCTGATTTTCTTCGTTCGGCGCAAATTCGATCGCAACGCGCTCGTCGATCTGCAGGCCATAGCCCTCCAGCCCGACGATCTTGCGCGGATTGTTTGTCAGCAGTCGCATCCGCCGCACCCCGAGATCGCGCAAGATCTGCGCGCCGATCCCGTATTCACGGAGGTCCGGTTTGAACCCGAGCCGTTCATTCGCTTCTACGGTATCGAGGCCTTGGTCTTGTAACGTGTACGCCTTGAGCTTGTTCACTAAGCCGATCCCGCGCCCTTCCTGACGGATATAGAGCAATACGCCCGCACCCGCGCGAACAATCTGGGCCAGCGCGCCGTGCAACTGCGGCCCGCAATCGCAGCGGCGCGAGCCGAAGACATCGCCGGTCAGGCACTCGGAATGGACGCGCACGAGCGGCGCCGCGTCTCCGTCCACCGTCCCCAACACCAACGCCAAATGGGTGCGTTGATCGACTTGGCTTTCGTACGCATAAACGCGAAACTCCGCGCCTTCATCCAACGGCAGTCTGGTTTCCACAACACGTTGCACTAATTGTTCACGTTGCATCCGGTATTCGATGAGGTCGGCAATCGATAAGACGAGCAGGTCATGAGTCAGCGCAAATTGATCGAGATCGGGACGCCGCGCCATGCTCCCGTCGTCGTTCATGACTTCACAGATGACTGCGGCGGGCACACACCCGGAGAGGCGCGCCAAATCGACGCCGGCCTCGGTATGCCCGGCCCGCACCAACACGCCACCGTCGCGGGCTTGCAGTGGAAAGATATGTCCGGGCCGCACTAAGTCGCCGGGTGAACACTGGGGGTCGACCGCCAGCCGGATGGTGCGCGCCCGATCCGCGGCGGAGATGCCGGTAGAAATCCCGTCGCGTGCATCGATCGAGACCGTAAAGCCGGTCCCGTGGCGCGCCTGATTTTCCTTGACCATCTGCGGCAAATCGAGCTGTCGGGCTCGTTCTTCAGTGAGACTTAAACAAATTAACCCACGACCGTGCTTTGCCATGAAGTTGATCTGTTCCGGCGTGGCGTGCTCAGCGGCCATCACTAAGTCGCCTTCGTTCTCGCGCGACTCGTCGTCGACCAAGATCAACAGGCGGCCGGCGCGCAACTGGTGAATGGCGGTCTCGACGCGCTGACCGGCCAGGGAACGCGCCCCGGCCAATGGAACCACAGTACTCATCGGTTAGATTCCCAATTTCTTGCGAATGCCCTGGAGGGGCCGGTTCCGCATTGCCCCGGATTTCGCGGTGCGGATCGGCACGGCCGACCCCGATCCGGGGGTTGCGGCTTGATATGCCGGTGTCGCGTGGAAGGCAAGCTTTTCAATATACTTGCCCACCATGTCGACTTCGAGATTCACGGCATCCCCGACGCGGAGACGCTGGAAGGTGGTGACCTGTTCGGTATGCGGAATGATGCAGCAATGGATCCGATCGCCGGCACAGCGGGCGATGGTCAGGCTCACGCCGTCGATCGCGATCGATCCTTTTTCAATGACATAGCGGGTCAGCGGGATCGGGACCTCCAGCACGAACTCGCGGGAATTGCCATGGTCGATCATTTCGACCACGCGCCCGACCCCATCGACGTGGCCCTGCACTAAATGGCCCCCGACTCGCCCCCCATACCGGAGCGACCGCTCCAAGTTCACGGTGTCGCCAGGTTGCAACCGATTGAGCGTCGTCACACGCAGCGTCTCAGCGCTGAGATCGGCCCAAACCGTATTGCCTAAACGCGAAGTGACCGTCAGACAGCAACCGTTCACTGCGAGACTTTCGCCGATCGCGATATCAGCAAGATCGAATTGCGCCTGGATTTCCAGATGGACCGACTCGTTGCGCTCGGTGCGCCCGCGCAGTACGCCGGTCCCTTCAATGATGCCGCAAAACATAGCGTTCTCTCAGTGATCGGTTACGCATGCTGCCGAAACTTCCCTTCAATGATGACATTGTCCCCGAGGCGCAAAATCTTTTCTACTTGTAAATTCGGCGCCGCAGCAATTTTCCACCCCAATGCGTCGGTCCATCCGAGACCGCTCCCACCTAGCAACTTCGGGGCCACACAGGCAATACAATAATCGACCGCGCGTGCCCGGATAAAGGCGCCAATCGTGGCCGCGCCACCTTCCATGAGAATTGCACTGACGCCTAAACGGCCCAGAATGTGCAGCAGCGTACGCACCGACGCGGCAACGACCAGCCGGTGCCCGCGGCGCGCCAAGCGTCGCTCGACGGTCGCGTTCGGACGGCTAACGATACAATACGTGCCGCTGCGTGCCGCGCTGAGGAGACGCGCTCGCCATGGAATCGCACCAGCGCCGACCCAAATCATCGGGGTCGGTTGCGAACCGCGATAACGCGGCAGCCGGACTGTCAGACACGGATCATCCAGCAACGCGGTCCGCCGACCGACGACGATCCCATCGACCCGCGCGCGCCATTCGTGGCTGTAGGCCCGCACTGCCGCGTTGGTGATCCACTGCGAATGGCCGTCGGCGTCGGCAATTTTGCCATCCAACGTCATCGCGACTTTGAGGATGACGTACGGGCGACGCGTCCGCACCCAATGGAGATAGATCGGATTCAGCGCTGCGGCCGCTGCCGCCTGGACCGGTCCGACCACTTGCACACCGGCGGCCCGCAACCGCCGCAATCCCAGCCCCGCTACTTTGGGGTTCGGGTCTCGCATCCCGTAGACCACCCGCCGCACCCCGGCCGCCAAGATCGCCTCGACACACGGAGGCGTCCGGCCCACGTGCGCGCATGGCTCCAATGTCACGTACAGATCCGCGCCGCGCGCTCGCGGGCCCGCTTCCCGCAACGCCACCACTTCGGCGTGCGGCCCGCCGGCCCGGGCATGAAAACCTTTGCCGACGACACGACCACCACACACCACCACCGCGCCCACTTGCGGATTGGGGTGCTGGCGACCGTCGGCCAGACGCGCCAGCGCCAACGCTCGCTCCATATATTGTACGTCCCGACTTGACATTTGCTCCGCCGCCCCGAATATATCCGGATATTTTTTCCTCACGCAAGAGGTTCACATATGCCGATGTACGAATATGGCTGTAAACAATGCGGCAAACAGACGGAAGTGCTGCAAAAGATGTCCGATGCGCCGCTCACGACCTGCCCCGATTGCGGAGGCACGTTAGAACGACTGATCAGTCAAACCAGCTTCGTCTTGAAGGGGGGCGGTTGGTACAAAGACGGCTACGGCTCGACGCCCGCAGCCGGGTCAAGTGCGAGCAGTTCCAGTAGCACCAGCGCAAAACCCACCACGAGCGCATCTAGCGAATCCCCCACCACCCACTCCCGCTCCGGCGGCTGTTGCGACGGCGGTGCCTGCAAATCGAAGCCGCCGAAGACGTCGTAGGATAGCTACAACTTCACCGCGCTGATCTTCCCAAGCATATGGATGCAGCTGATGATGCCTTGTTCGAATTGGGCGATCTCGAGGTGTTCGTTGGGGGAATGGAAGTTGTCGTCGGGATAGCCCATGCCGAACAGGAGAATCGCCGCCTTGGCGTAGCGTTTCAAGTTGATCGCGATCGGGATCGAGGCCGGCTGGCGGGCCACGATCGCGGCTTTGCCGGTGGCCTCGCGCAATGCGGCCACACCGGCCTGGACGAACGGGTCGTTGATGGGGGTCATCACCGGATTGGCATTGTTGTGGACCAAGAATTTGTGGAGCGTGATTCCCGGCGAGAGACGGTGACGCAGTTCGGTTTCAAACAGTCGCCCGACGACCTCGCAGTCCTGATTCGCCACTAAGCGGAAACTGACTTTGGCAAAGGCCTCGTTCGGGATGACCGTCTTGGAACCGGCGCCTTGATAGCCTCCGCCGATCCCGTTGATGTCCATCGTGGGACGTCCCCAACTCCGCTCCAACAGCGTGTATTCCGGTTCGCCAACGCCGAGCTGCGCCACGCCGTACTCCCGTTGGATGGCGTCCGGCTGCCACGGCACGCGCGCGATTTCCGCCCGCTCCGCCGCAGTCAAGTCAATGACGGGGTCGTAAAATCCGGGGATCTGGATCTTGCCCTGCGGTGGACACATGGCGCCTAAGACGTTCGCGAGCGCGTTGATCGGGTTCGGCATCAAATTACCGAACGTCCCGGAGTGGACGTCGCGGTTGGCGCCTCGTACGACGACTTCGAAATATGCCAGTCCCTTCATCGCGTGATAGATGGCGGGAGTGTGTTGATCGAACCACGGGGAATCGGCGATCAGGATGGCATCCGACGCCACCTCGCGCTGATATTTTTCCACCGCCTCGATCCCGGCGGAACCTGATTCTTCATCGCCTTCGATGAAAAACTTCACGTTCAGCGGCAACGCACCCGCGCCGCGCAACCACGACTCGACGGCTGTCAAAAACGCGACCAACTGACCTTTGTTGTCCGTAGCACCGCGCGCAAAGACATGGCCGTCGCGAATGGTCGGCTCGAACGGTGGGGAGATCCATTGCGGGAGCGGATCGGGGGGCTGGACATCGTAGTGCCCATAAATCAGGACCGTCGGTTTGCCGGGGGCATGGAGCCAATCGCCGTAGACGATCGGATGGTGCGCCGTTTCGAGGAAGCGGACGTTTTCGATCCCGATGGCACGGAGGCGCGCCGCGGTCCAGTCGGCCGCTTGCCGGCATGGGGCATGGTACGCCGGATCGGCCGAGACACTGGGGAGGCGCAAAAATTCAAACCACGCCGCTTGTGCGGCAGCGAATTGTCCTTGGGCATAGGTCAGTGCGTTGCGCATAGAACACTCCTTTTTGGTGACTGGTGACTCGTGGCTGGTGACTGGGGAGCGGACCACGAGTATCCATTGACCAGCCACGAGTCACCAGCCACCCCTTGTCCTCCGCTCCGCCTCGGTGATCACTTCTAACAGTCGTTCCGGAGAGACGACTTCACCGACTAACCGCAAATCGTCGAATAGCGTCCCATCCGGTGCCGCGAAGATGAGCGTGGGCCAACCGACGACGTGATAGCGCTCAATCAAGCCTTCAACAGTCCGATTCGTAAACGTGGTGTCGATTCGCAACGGGACAATCCGCGTAGCCAGCGCTGCAACGACTCGCGGATCTTGAAAGGTCGTTTGCTCCATGATGACGCACGGGACACAGGTCTTGGAGGTAAATTCAATCAGCAGCGGCCGCCCTGCCGCGCGCGCCGTCGTGAGCGCGACGGTCTCATCGGTGTGCCAGCGCGAGTCCGGCGCCAGCAACGCCCAGGTGTAATACCCGGCCGGCAGCAGCAGTAAGATTCCGAGCGCCGCTTTCACTACGCGCAACGCCCCACCCTTCGGCAATTTGCGCGCGATCGCCCCGTAAAATGTGCCGACGATCATGAAGACCGTTCCGAGACCGAGGCCGTACGTGAAGAGCAGTAGAAATCCTTGCACCGCATCGCGCTGCACGCCTACGTGCGTCACCAGCGCCGCGACCACCGGGCCCGCGCATGGCGTGGCCAACAGGCCGGTGGAAATGCCGGCCAGAAAGGCTCCGCGCGGCCCGACGCCGCCCAACCGCTGCAACCGCGTTTGCAACACGGACGGCAGTTGGAGCGAGAAAACGCCGAACATCGACGCGGACATCGCGAGGAAAAAGAGCACGACGAGGACTAAAAACCACCGTTGTTGAAAGAGGAAGCCGATCGGCTGCCCGGCCAACGCGCCGACCACGCCGATCGTCGCGTACGTGAGCGAAAGGCCGAGCGCCAACGACGCGGCCAGCAACAAATTGCGACGACGCCGTTCCGGATCGATCCCGATAATCAACAGCACCACGGGGAGGATCGGCAGCACGCATGGCGTGAAACTGGTGAGCACACCGCCGAGGAACACGAGCAGATACGTCCAGAGTGCGCCATGGGCGAAGAGGTCTTGCGGTGCGGATTGAGCAGCAACGTGGGTGGGACTCGACGTATGATCGGTGCTCGGAGCCGCGCCAACCGGACCGACTTGCACTGCCCATTCCACGAGCCGCTCTTCACGCCGGAAACAGAGTTTCTCGGAACAGCCTTGGAAGGCCACAGTCGCCGCCAATGTCCGTGGTCCGGGGGCTAGGCCGGCCGGAGCCTCCAATTCGGCGACGATCTCGACATCGTGGTCATAAATTTCCACCGTCTTGCCCAAAAACGGATCTTCCTTCAGTTGCGCGTCGGGATAGCGGATCGCGACGACTTTCAGGCCTTCCAGCGCATCGAAGTTGAGTTCCGTTTCCGCACGATAGAGATAGTGCTTGGTCGGCACTTGAAGCACCACCCGCACCGTGGTTTTTTCCGCCGGCTGCAGCGCGAGCTCCGTAGGTTCGACGATCATCCCAAACGGCGTTGCCGGCAGTTGGGCCTGCACGCCCCCGATCCAGCAAAGGCAAAACACACTCCACAACACTCCCCAACCATAGCGGCACTTTTTCATCGCGCGCTGCATAGCACAATGTCAGCTCGATGCAATCGTGCGACAAAACCGTGCACGTGATTGACACCGTTCCCACACTCTCGTAGATTCCGCCGCCATGATGGACGACGCGGCCGCTCCCACACCGACCAGAACGACGCTCCCGAACTTGCTCACCTATTTTCGCCTCGCGGCGGTGCCGTTTCTCATCTTGGCGTTCGTACAACAGTGGTACTTAGTCGCGCTGATCCTCTTCTGTCTCGCCGGCGGCACCGACTTAATCGACGGCTATATCGCACGGCGCTTCAATCAGCGCTCCAGGCTCGGCGCCATCCTCGACCCGATCGCCGACAAACTCTTAATGGCCGTCTCGTTCATCGGTCTCGCCACCGTTCCCGGAGGCAAGATCATCCCCATTTGGTTTGTCGTGCTGGTCCTGGGGAAAGATCTCTTCATCATCGCCGGCATCGGCTATTTTTTGTGGCGCAAAGTCCCGATCGAATACGGGGCCGTGTTCTGGAGTAAAGTGACGACGCTGTTGTTGTTGGTCATCGGCGGGCTGGCACTCATCGACCTGACGTTTCCCGGCGTGGCGATCATTGGATATCCGGTCTGGGACTTCGTCTTTTGGGGAAGTTTCATTGGCGGCGCGTTGTTGATCATCACCATCCTCGAATACCTGCAACGCGGTCTCGAAATCCTGCAACGACCAAGGTAGTCCTATGATTGCTGTCGATGATTGGGGCACGATTCCCTACCGCCTGGCATGGGAACGCCAAGAGGCACTGCGACAACAACGGCTCGCCGACACGATCGACGACACCTTGATCCTCTGCGAACATCCGCGCGTCTTTACGACCGGCCGCCAAGACTGCAGCGCCGATTGGCGCGCCGATGCAGCAACGATCGCACAAGCGGGGATAGAAGTAGTGCCGAGCAATCGTGGCGGACGCGTCACGTATCATGGGCCCGGCCAATTGGTCGGGTACTGCATTTTCAACCTGCATGCCCGCAAGATCGGCGTGCGTGAGTTCGTTACACAAGTGGAAGAACTCCTCATCCGCACGCTGGCCCATTTCCAGATCCTCGCCGGCCGTGACGCCGCGTATCCCGGCGTCTGGGTCGGGCAGCAAAAAGTCGCCGCGCTGGGGCTGCACATCAGTCATGGCGTCACACTCCACGGCTTCGCGCTGAACTACGCCCCGCAATTGTCGGATTATCAATATATCGTGCCGTGCGGCATCCAACAGCGCGGCGTCACGTCGATCGCGGCGCTTCGCGGCGGCAACGCGCCAACGCGCGCCGACGTGGTCGCGACGCTGTGTCGGATGTTGACGGACGTATTTCCGGAACGAAGTAGCAGTTATTCGGCGGCTTCGAACATCGGGCCGACGTTCACTCCCGTCGCAGGCGGCTGTTCCTCGGGGCGAAGTTCGTCGTAAGGCGGGAGGGTCTCAGCCTCTGCGGCCAAGTCGGGCAATGCGGCCAACTGTTTATTCAAATCGGCCTCGGTGACATGTCCTTGGCGTAAATTGCGATCGACCAACCGTTTGTCGAACACTAATTGAGATTCCAGCTGACTGAGTGCCATCGGTAAGACTCCTTATCTTTCCGTCATCCTGAGCGGAGCGAAGGATCCAGTGAACACCATTGGATTCTTCCCGCCGGAGGCGGGCGCGGCGCCTACGGCTCAGAATGACTGCCACACACCATTACTTCCCACGTGACGTGCTTTTTTCAATCTCCATGATGATTTTGCCGTCCTTGAAGATGCGGACGTCGCCGGAGGATTCGCTGATAACAAAGGCCACGGCCTGCGTCAAGGCCGTGATTCCTGCTGCTGCGAGGTGTCGACTCCCTAAACCGCGCGGCAGTTGGGCAATATCGGCCGCGGTGTTCAAGTACCGTCCGGCCGTGAGCACCGTCCCCTCGCTGCCGATCACGAAGGCCCCATCCAGGCCGGAAAACTCCCGAATCGTCTCCTTCAGTCCGGGACTCAGGATATTGCGTTCTTCTTCATCGTAGCCCTTGAACGGATTGATGATCATCTGTTTGGAGAGTTGCCACACTCGCTCCGCGTCCCCGACGACGAAGGTCGTCCCGACCGGCTTCCCTTCGCGCCCCTTTTCCGCTAATTCCATGCTCAGCATCAACACGGCTTGAAAGACCTCTGGCTGAATCGATTCACTGATTTTCCCTTGGCCACGGAACGTCAGGAGTTCGTTCTCCCGCGTCGGGTCGATGAACTGGATCGCATCGAGCGGTTCTTGATCCGACTGCCCGACAATACAGACGATCGGTCCCTCCGCCGTGATCTGCCCGCGCGACAGCGCCATTAACAGCGCCAATTTCATCTTTGCGAGTCGCGTCAGCGCCAACTTCGGCAACGTGACCATCGCCTTCGCGCGCCCGGCCAACGAAGCCTCTTCGGCCTCGGTGAATTCAAATTTTTTCCGTTTGCTGATCAAAATCAGCGAGAACCCGCGCGGGATCGGCTTCGGATAGACGAGATCGTCCAACGAATCGATGAAGAGCAAGGTCGACTTCGCACCACGGCGCACGGCCATCGTGAACGCCGCTTGCAAGATGACGACATTGTCGGGCTGCATGCCGACCGCTCATAGCGAAGCGCAATGGAAATGTCTACGGACCGTTCGGCACCGCACTATTTTTGCAGCAAGCCGTCGATCATCTTTCGCCAACCGGCCTCGCCTAAGTACAGATTCGATAGGCCAGTGCGCATCCCGACGGCCAACGCCTCGCGACTGGGCTGCCGGATCGACGTGTCCGCTTGTCCCACCCACTGCTCCGCGCCCTTGATGATCGCTCCAAAAACCTGATCCTCACGACGCATCACGATCCAGAGATCAATCGTCCGCATGATTTCGGCCAATGGTTTCGCCTCGGCCGGGAGTTCGGCGAACGGATACGTGTTGCCCGCGTACGTGAACAGATTGAGTTTGGCACTGAATCCGACTTCACCAAGTCGGTCATAGACATCACTCTTGCCGAGCGCCGCGTAATGCGCCCGTGCAATGCGGTCGACAAGGCGTTCCAAGATTTTTCCGTGCAAGTCCTTGATCGCCGTTCCCAATACCGTGGAGGGTCCTGTGGTGGCAAGGGCTTCTGACTTCAGGTCCGCAATCGTGTCCGTCATCGATTCGACAATGAGCGCACGGAGATACAGTGTCGCGTGTGGCGGCAAAGTCATCTCCAAAGCCTTCAACAACGGATGATCCGTTGCGAGATAACGATCGAGCAACTGCTCACAGCTGCTGAGTACGCGTGTTTCCAATCCACGCCGTTGTGCGTCCACCGCCGGCTTTGGGGCCGCGACCGGGACCGGCGTCCGTTCCGGAGTTGCCGGCCTCGCGCGCTTTTCCGCTTCCACGCGCGCGCGGATCTGCTGATCGACCTGCGCCTTTTCCAACGCACGCGCGGCATCCCGCACACCGGCCAATTTTTCTTGCGCCGCAGCGATAGCCTCAGAAAATGAGAAGGCCGCAGCTTCACCGCGCAACTGCGCCGAATGATACAAATGATACGCCAGTCGTAACGCCGTCGGTTCGAGCGAACGCCGCGCCTCAGTTGGCACCCCAGCCGTCAATTGCTCCACTCCCTGTTCAAATGCCCGCGCTGCAACGTAACCGTGCGTGCGGACCAGATCCGCGTCACGCTCCAGATAGCCTTGCCCAAAATCCCGACATGCCATCGTTGTCTCGGGGCTGCCCGCATACCGCTCCCGACAATAGTCGGCAATCTCGCGCGCTGCGATCGTTTGGTGCATCACGCGTTTCTGATCTTTCAACACCGCGTCCAAGCACTGCACGGCCTGCTCCCGTCCTCGCGGGCCTGTTGTCGGCGTACACTTTTCGACCAGTGTCTGCGCATTGCGGACCAGCGCGGGATTGACTTGCAGGACACCGACTTCGGCAGAGCATTCCGCGCCCAGCAACGCATCCGGCTCGGCGCTCCCCTTCTCGATTTCCTGCCGACAACCCGGCGAGAGGAGCACGCGGTACTGCTCGTACAGCGGCAAGACATCGATCCGGAGCACGCGACCATTCCGATCATCACCCATAGCACTGCCTCCTTTATACGTGAGGTATCGACAGCGAATGGGAAAAGGTTGCTAACAAAATTAAAATTTACGCCGTTGGGACCGCATGTTAGAAATGTACGGCTATGTTGCTCATCCCTACCCTCTTTCTGCGTCACCAGCATGTCGTGAATCCGGCGCCTGACGCAAAGTCACCGCTGCCGACCGACCCGCTGGCCCTTGGCCGGCAATGGAAAGCAGCTGGTATCGAAATGCTCCATATCGTCGATCTCGACGCCGGTGTCGTCGGCAGTCCGCTGCCCAACCTCCCGCTGATCACGCGACTCGTCACCGAATGCGGCTTCCATTGCCAAGTGATGGGCGGCATTCGCACCGCGGAAACGGCTAAGCGCTACTTTGACCACGGCGTCGCCCGAATCTTTCTGGAATCGATCGCGTACCAACAGCCCACATTTGCCGAGGATCTGGCTCGGCGCTTTCCCGGACGCATCGGCGTGGAGATTGCGGTGCGGCACGGCAAAGTCGCCATCAAAGGGTGGAGCGTCGCACCGCACAAATCCGCCACGGACTACTTGCAGCAATTCCGCGCCAGCGGCATCGCTGCGGTCCTCTATGCCGATGTCAACGAACACGGCATGCTCGCGGCGGAAAACTTTCAGTCGATCCGTGCGTTCGCGCAACAAGCGCAAATGCCGGTGCTGCATCACACCGACCTCGAGACGACCGAACAGCTGGAGCAACTGATCCATTTGGAAAAATTCGGCGTGATGGGCACAATCCTCGGCAAATCCGTCTACGAAGGCAGATTCGATCTGGAAGCGATCGTCACGCTGACGAAAGAGCAGGAACAGATCGCTGCGGCCGACGAAGACACTGTGATGCCTTCATGACCGCGCGCGGGAGGCGAGCATGAGTGCCAGCCAATGTATTTTTTGTCGCATCAGCGCGGGTGAAATTCCGTGCCGCCAAGTGTATGCGACATCCACTGTGCTCGCCTTTCACGATATCCAACCGCAAGCCCCGACCCACATCCTGCTCATTCCGCGGCTGCACATCGCGACGCTCAATGATTTCCCAATCGAGCAGCGTGGCTTGGCCGCCGACCTCATCGCGGCCACACAGCAGATCGTGCGCGACCTTGGATTGGCCACACGCGGCTATCGCGTAATCATCAACACCAATGCCGATGCCGGCCAGGAAGTCTTCCATCTGCACTGGCATATTTGCGGAGGTCAGCCGTTGGGGAAGATGCTCACAATTAATAGGGCGCAATAGGGAGCACATATGGCACAGGCGTCACCAACTATGGACCTTGCGACATCGCGGACATTGGTTTCGACCAACCCCGCCACGCTGGAACGGCTTGGTGAAGTCCCGATCACGGCGTCCGCAGACGTCCACGCGGCCGTCGCACGCGCGCGCGCGGCGCAACCCACGTGGGCCGCGCTTTCGTTCGCCGCACGGCGAGACTGCTTGCTACGTGCGCGCGAGTATTTGCTTCAACATCTCGACGCGTTCGCCCTGACGATCACACAAGAAAACGGCAAACCGTTGGTCGAGGCCCTAACGGCGGAACTCTACCCCCTCGCCGATCTGCTCTATTATTTTGCGCACCACACGGCCACGTTGCTGCGTGGAGAATCACTCCCGACCGGCCTGATGCGGCTGTTGGGACGCACGTCGCGGCTCACCTATCGCCCCGTCGGCGTGGTCGGCATCATCGCCCCGTGGAATTATCCATTTTCCATCCCCGCCGGCAGCGTGGCAATGGCCCTGATGGCCGGCAACAGCGTCGTGCTGAAACCCTCCTCCGCGACGCCGCTGGTCGGGATGCGGGTCGCCGAGCTGTTCGAGGCCGCGCAATTACCGAGCGATGTCTTCATCCACATCCCCGGCGACGCCACGACGGGACAGACATTGTGCGAAACGCGACTCCACAAACTCATTTTCACTGGCAGCGTGGGTGTCGGGAAAAAAGTCATGGCCGCATGCGCGCAAAACCTCATTCCGTGCGTGTTGGAACTCGGCGGCAAAGACCCGATGATCGTCCGCGCCGATGCCGACCTCGATTTCGCCAGCAGCGGCGCGGTCTGGGGGGCCTTCACCAACGCCGGACAATGCTGCGCCTCCGTCGAGCGCGTCTATGTGCATCAGGCGGTCGCGGAACGCTTTATCGAACTGGTGGTTCGCAAAACGCAGCAACTCCGCCAAGGCATCGGCACCAACGCCGCGGTCGAAATCGGCCCGCTCACCACGGCTGCACAATTGGCCATTGTGGAACGCCAAGTCGAAGAGGCGCGCGCGCGGGGAGCACAGATCCTGACGGGCGGTGAACGGAACGCCGCATTCCCCGGCTATTTCTATCGCCCCACCGTGCTCACTAATGTGGATCACAGTTTTGCCGTGATGCGCGAAGAAACATTCGGCCCGTTGCTTCCGATCATGACCTTCAGTGATGACCGCGAAGCCGTACAGCTCGCCAACGACACCACGTTCGGCCTCACGGCGTCGGTCTGGAGCCGCGATCGCACTGCGGCCGAACGGATGGCCAAGAGAATCCATGCCGGCACGGTGACGATCAACGACTGCCTCTACACACACGCGATCTGTCAAACCCCATGGGGCGGCAGCGGCGAGAGCGGATTTGGGCGAACGCACGGCAAAGTCGGTCTGATGGAATTGGTCGAACCCCACCACATCCACGTCAACACGTCCGCGCCGCGCAAAGACCTCTGGTGGTATCCGTATGGACAGCGTGTCTACGACCTGTTTCGGGTGATGGCGCGCACCGCGACCGGCGGATGGTGGCAGCGCCTGCGAAGTCTCCCGACGCTGCTGCAAAGTCTCAAATTGCCGAAATCATAATCCGTGAAACAGCAGCCACGTCAGCACGCCGATGACCACAACCGTGGTCACCAAGGACACGACGGTAAACCATCGTCTGGCACCGAGACGTTCTTCACGATCCCACTTCCACCACGGGACGAAACGACTCGGCAACTCATCGCCCACTGCTTCCTCGTCGCTGAGCAGCCCGCGCCAGCGACCAGCCGCGCCACCGACACGCGCACGCTCCGACTCGCGCGCTTCTGCAGCACGCGCTTCGGCCGTCGGCACTCCTTGTCCCAGCGGCAGGCCTAAACGCTGCGCCACTGCTTCCTCCGTCTTGAGCGAGGTAAAAATCCCCGCGCTGTCGCGGGTCGCAAAAATTTCTGCCTCCGCTCGCGCATGACCGATCGCAAAATATTCCAACAACTCCTGCTGCACACCGGCCGCAATCACTTGCCGCGGCAGCGAGGCACCCGGCTGCAATCCGCGCACAAACCCCATCACGTGGGCAAGTTCCACATCGAAACGCGCAAATTTCTCGATCTGTCCGGTCTGGAGCGCCAAATCCCCAATCATCACCCCTTTCCCTTCGGAACCACTTTTTCCGACTAAACCGCGAAACACCATCGCGTCGCTTGCCACCGACTCCATTGAAACTTGCTTCTTTTCCGTCCGCGGCAGGAATTGTCGGAAGAAGGTCTTCCATTGCGCCGCCGTCTTTTGCAAAAATGTCGGGGGCTGATCTGGCGCCTCTTTGACGAGCTTCGCGCCCTGTTCGAATCGCTCCACAATCTTCGCTTCAAACTTGGACAACTCACGCCCCCCACTCGGCGACTCTGCGCCCCCCGGCTGCGGGAGCTCCGATACCGTTCCCACATCCCGCGTTTTCAGCTCACCGCCCGAGCTCGCCGGCCCAGTCGCCGAATGCGCGCTTCCGCCCGCTTCCGGCGCGGCTTGCTGGGCCGACTCCGCACGCCCCGAACGTCCCTCGCCGCGCGTCGGCGCACGCGCTGCATCAGCGGGAGCTTCCGCCTGCCCGCGGTCACTGCCGCGACGCGCCCGCTCTCCGCGCCGATCCTGGACTGTCCGCCCACTCCCAGGGAGACGAAACGTGTGTTGGGTGGCTTGTTCCAGCTTGCTCGCGATGGCCCGAATGAATCGCTCCAGCAGACCGCTGTGGCGAAATTGATCACGACGCGCCGGCTCACGCCCAGTGGGCATCTCCCGTTGCACCGGCGCCCGCGTCCGCTCTTCCACACGCGGCCCTGCGTCCGCCGGCTCCCGTCCTTCCCGTCGCTCAATCGGCCCGATCCGGTCGTCTCGTCCCATGCCAGACCATCATAGCGATTCACCCGTCGATTCGGAAGCAGGAATATGCTAGGCTCTCTCCATCCAGGGGGGGATACATGGCCATGACACTCAAAGAACTGCTCGAGAAGGCCCTCGCGGTCAACGCGTCCGACCTCCACGTCGGCGCCGGCTCCCCACCCCAAATCCGCGTCGACGGCAACCTCAAGACCCTCGAAGGATATCCGGCCCTCACTGCCGAAGACACGCTGCGCCTCTGCTGTGAACCGATCAGTGCGGAACAACGGGAAAAAATTAAGACCGCGCGCGAACTCGATTTTTCGTTCGGGATCGGGGAACGCTGCCGGATCCGCGCCAACATTTTTTGGCAACAGGCCAGCATGGCCGGGGCCTTCCGCCAAATCCCCTTCCGCATCCCCACGATCGAAGAGTTAGGGCTCCCGGACATCCTGATCCACTTGACCGAACGTACGCGCGGACTCGTGCTCGTCACCGGACCGACCGGCAGCGGAAAATCCACAACGTTGGCCGCGTTACTCGATCGGATCAACGAACAACGACACGACCATATCATCACGATCGAAGATCCGATCGAATATCTCTACGTGCAAAAAAATTGCGTGATCGCGCAACGGGAAGTCGGCAGCGACACCGACAGCTTCTCGCTCGCGCTCAAATACGCATTGCGCCAGGATCCGGACGTCATTCTGGTCGGAGAAATGCGCGATCTGGAAACGATCCAGAACGCCGTCACCGCAGCCGAGACGGGGCACTTAGTCTTCGCAACCCTGCACACCAATACGGCCGTCCAATCGATCGACCGCATCATCGACGTCTTTCCGCCGCATCAACAACCCCAAGTCCGCACCCAGCTTTCGTTCATCCTCGAGGCCGTCGTCACGCAGCAACTGATGCCGCGCAACGGCGGCGGACGCGTGCTGGCGCAAGAGATCATGGTGCCGAATGCTGCTATTCGGAATTTGATTCGGGAAAATAAGACGCACCAGATCTACGCCTCGATGCAAGTCGGCCAAGACAAATCAGGGATGCTCACGATGAACCAAGCGTTGGCGAATCTCGTCAGCCACCAAGTGATCCCGTTCGAAGAAGGCGTCCGCCGGAGCACCGATCGCGACGAGTTCATGCACTTGATGGAAAAATTCCGCACGATGGGACCCGCCGCACTCGGACGCGCTGTGCAGCCAGGCGGTGCAGCGGCAGCAGATGACCGGATGAAGACCCTCGGCCGCCAGCCTGCCCAAAAGGGGTAAACTCCGTTATCGCGTCCGCATCAGTACGGCCCGCAACGAGTCCTCACTATTGCCCTGAATCGTCACGCTGGACGGCGGTGTAGCAAGATCATAGTACGCGCCGGCTGAAGCAGAAATGCTCACATTGCCGATCGACCCGACCTCCAACGCACCCACCCCAGACAACAACGTACCGCGCCCATCTTCGGTTTCACAGATGAGACAGACCCCTTGGTAATGATTCGTCGTGCTGTTGAAATTCCGCCCTTCGTAGACATAGCGGCTATCGGTGGTCACGTCCGCGTCTGTCACCGCAATGGCCACGCCCCAGCGGAAAATAAATTCGTCCCATTCATCGAAACTCCCACTCGACCCTGCAAAAGCCGATTCCACATTCATCACCCCACTCTGTGGCGTCTGTAATAACGTGCGCAAGAAACCGTTCCCATCCGCTGCCTGCTCGTACAAGAAGCGGAGGAAGAGATATCCGGCCCCCCGCTCCGCCAAATCAGGAGAACTTGTCGGAATCAACCCCGCCGAATACGTCTCCGCCAAGAAGAGTTCTATGCGCGACGGATTCTCTTGTCCGTAGCCGACGACATCTTCAATCAAATGCGACATCGCCTCGTTCAACCACGTTGTCTCGGCCGTGCCGTCATTTTCTAACACGTGATAATAGTAACTGAGCAGATGCTGCACCTCGTGCGGAATCACGGCGGAGAGGAGATTAGATAATGCAAAATCGGTCGGAATCGGCGTTCCGTAAGTCCCGGCTTCATCCGGTACCAGTGCAAACACGATCTCTTGTTCATTGCTGGCCGGATTGCTCCCCGTTTGCGGCAGTAGATCGCCGGCAAAGAAAAATCCGGTCACGATCCCACCCCCACTCCCACCAAGTTGATTGACGGCCTTCGTGAGCAGAACCGTAATGACGCCATCCCCATTCATATCCGGCGGATCACCGAGGATCGAGAATTCGGTGGTCAGCGAACTCTCGTATTGGGAGCAGAGTGCGAGCAATTGCTCACTCGTCAGAGCGGACGGCACCTCGTCATCCAGATAGACTGCCACATGTTGGTTGACGCATTTCACCGTGGCATTCACCGTGCGATAGGCCGAAGTCGAGTAGAGCGAGGCGAGCACGCGAAAGCTTTCCGACTGTCCGACTTGGACGGTTTTTACGATCGACTTGGCGAGCGACACAGCGCCGCGCTCCGCCGTCTCACTCGGCAACTCTCGTTCCGCGTCGCGCAGAAAGGCGTCGAATCGTTCTTGGATATCGACCGCGCCATCGATGCCGGCCGACTTTGCGGTCGACGGCGGAGTCAACCCCGCGTCGGCGACACTGGCCGTCAGACTGCCTCCGTTCGTCAACGTCGATTGAATCAGTAACAGATACTCCGCCCCGGAGGCCCCACTCGACAGATCGAGCGTGGTCGCTGCGGCGGAGAGCTCAACCGCATAGAGATCGCCGGGATTCATCGCGGAGATACTGCTGGCAATGCTCGTTGCCCCGGCGGCTTCGTTCCCCTCCGTCACGGCGCTACGGCTGGTTGAACTGGTCGTCCCCGACGGACTCCCACAACCCGCGACCAAGAACAATGCGACATACAAGGGTATCCCCCACCGTACCCCTGTACGTCGACATCGGACCTCGCTATGTAGGTTGCTGACCTCCACCCTAAGTCGGATAATCAGCAAAGGCCGTGCCGACCATCACTTCTGCGACGCACAGCTGAAAATAGTGTTATATATTATTTATTTGTACGATTATTCCGCTGGGCAACACTAATGCGCGTCGGAGAACAATTCAGGTTATCCGACACCCGATTAGCGTGTCGGCAAGCATATATGCTGTTTTATTACTGATAGTTACGCAGGAATTTCGAAATGAGCCATTCAAGTATTATTCGACCCAGATTAAATCCAGATGCATTGAGCCACCCAACTTTAAAACCATTCGATGGGGACAGGTACCGTCAAATGCCCATATTATGGGCATTTGACGGTACCTGTCCCCATCGGAGAGAGATAGGTTACGGCGCCTGGCTATTTAGTTCGGATCAGGACCGCCCCGAATTCTCCGCTGCCACCTGCCCAGAGCGTCACGCGCTGCTGTGCGCCGGTCACGACGTAGTACTGCACGGCCGCGGGCGCGAGCTGGGCCGTGGAATGGCCGGTATAGAGCAGCGGTTGCACGCCGGCGAGCTCCGTCCCACGAAAATCTTCCGCCGCACAAATCGTGCAAACGCCGCTGAACAGGCCCTGCTCCGCATCCCACGCCCGTTCCGCATATTGATACCGCGCATCCTTCGTCAAGCCGGTGTCATTCAGCGCCAACGTCGCACTCCAGCGCATCATGAACTCCGCAAATTGGTCAAACCCATCATTCGTAGACCCAACGGCCGCCTCGAGGTTCGCCACCCCCGATTCACTGCCATGCAGCAATTCCCAGACAAACTCCTGTCGATTGCCGACTTGCTCGTAGAGATAGCGGAGAAAGAGAAAAATACCGCCACGGGCGACCAAACCCGGCGAGGTCGGCGTCACAATCGGATTGCCGGCAGTCCGCTCCAAATAAAGGGCATAGCGCGACGGATTTTCCATCCCCATCCCCAATAGGTCTTCTGCCAAATGCGAGAGCCCTTCGTTCAGCCACGATTCTTCCGGCGCCCCTTCACCCGCTAAGACGTGTTGGTTGTAATTGATCGCGTGTTGCAGTTCATGCACGAGGACCGCCGGAATCAGGTTCTGCAGCGCCAAATCACGGCCGATTGGGACGCCATAGTCACCATCCGGGTCCGGCACGAGGAGATAAATGATCTCCTGTTCGTTACTGACGGGATTCCGCTCTGCCCGCGCCAACAAATCATTCGCGAAGAAAAAACCGGTGATAATGCCGCCGCCCGAGGCCCCGAGCCGATTCACTTGCGGGGTCAGAAAGACCGAGACCTTGCCGTCGTCGTTGATGTCCGACGGCGCACCGAACAGCCCGACTTCTTTCTCGAGCTGCCGGTCGAAGCGCCGACAGAGGGTTTCGATATCGGCATCGGTTAACGCAGCACTGCGACGGCTCACTGCGGTATCGACAAAAAAGACGACGTTGTCGCCGACACAACGGACCTCCCCGGTCGGCTCTGCATATTGCGAGACGGAATTCAGATTGCTGATCACGCGGAATGCGCGTTCATCGCCAACGACATAGTCGCTGCGAGTACCGGCCGCCTTGCTGAGCAGGGCTGGGCTATCATCCAACGGCTCGCGTTCCATCGCCGTCTCCCAGAGACGCAGCTGGGCATCGAACACTCCTTGGAGATCCCAGTCTTCAACTTCCGCAGCCACATCGGGGATGCTCGCGTTGAGATCGGCCGCGGTCCCCTTTGCTGCCACCGGAATGGCCGACTCATTCCCGACCAATTGCACTTGGGCCGCGGCGCCTCGCACCCCGAGATTCATCACGGCCAGCGCATATTCGGCATCATCGCTAGCACCGCTCAAATCGATCGCGGCAGAGGCCCCGCCTTTGAAGGTCAGTTGGTACAGATCCCCTGGCTGCATCGCGGCGGGGTTCGCCACCGTATTGGTCACCGTCGCCGGTTCGCCATTCCCGACCGAAATTCCAGCCCGGGCTCCACTCTCCGAGGTGCCACCACATCCCGTCAGCAGAAAAAACAACCCCATTACACTACTTACTGACAATACAATGGGTTTTTTTCCGTGTGGCATTTACCCCCCTTTTGGAGAGGAGTAAAAGCAATGCCTGTGCCACAGAGGGTTTTTTATGACCCTATTTTATTTGACCTTATTTATTGAGATACTAGAGGGACAATTAGGCATTTATTGCGGTAGAGAAAATAGAGAACACGACCCCATTAATTATTAAAATGCATCATAATGATAAAATTAAGTTAACTTATTAATTTTAAAAAGACATTATTCTGACGATGACGCGGTGCGCAGTCAATTTGGCGGAACATCGGATAATAATCAGCGAGGACCCGTTTCGCGGGCGTAGACTTCGATGATGCGGTTCAGTCCGGCACTCTCGAAAATGGCGGAACGGAATTCGCTGAGGTCGAGGCGGTCGGGAAAAATGAGATCAATCGCTTGTGTGGTCCCGATCTCGACCAGCAGCGGGTATTCGATCAATTGACGTAAGCGCGCCGGCAACTTGGCCCAGACATCGGGATCGCTCTCGCGCAGATTCATCACAGCCCGACGCCGATTGCCGCGGCGATCGACCACCGACCAGCGATCTTGTCGCGGATCGAGCGGGATGATGCTGAGCGAATTGTTGCGGATGGCGACTTGCAAAAATCGATAGCCGGGGATGATCCGATCCGTGGATGGGTCGTAACTGACGTCGAACGCCAACCCAAGCGCCGGAATTTGCGTGCCGGCCGCCACGACAATCGTCCCCTCCTTGGCCGTCGGCGCCTGCGCTTGCTGCGCCGCACATCCGGCAAAGAACACGCACATCATCACTGCGCACCACCGATATTGGTCAAGCCTCAACGTCACCATGCCAACACTCCACATTTGCACTCACTCCCCAACTTACGCACTCAAGCACTTACGCACTTAAGCACTAAACTCCGCTCCCCGCAATCACTCCGCCGACGCCTCGCGCCCAACGAGATGACACGCTGCCCACTGGGCCGACCGTTTCGCCTCGAGCAACGGCACTTGTTCCGCACAGCGCGGCAGTTCACGCAGCGGGCAGCGCGGATGAAACGGACAACCGGTTGGGATACGAAGTGGAGACGGCACGTCGCCACTCAACGGTTGCACCGCCGCCCGCTGCGTCGGATCGGGGCGCGGGACTGCGGCCATCAGGGACCGCGTGTACGGATGTGCCGCAGCGGACAGGGTCGCGGCCGGCAGGAGTTCGACGATCTTCCCTAAATACATCACGGCGACGCGATGGCACAGATGCGAGACGACGCGTAAGTCATGCGAGATCAGCAAGATCGTCAGTCCCAGACGGGATTGTAAATCGTGCAACAAATTGACGATCTCGCCTTGCACCGAGACGTCGAGGGCCGAGACCGGTTCATCGGCGACCAACAATTTCGGTTGCAGCGCTAACGCCCGTGCGATCCCGATCCGCTGCCGCTGACCGCCACTGAACTCGTGCGGATAGCGTCCGACGGTTTCGCTCGACAAGCCGACTAGCTCTAATAGTTCCGCAACGCGTTCCCGTCGTTTCCGAGGCGTTCCGAGCCGATGGATTTGCAACGGTTCGGCGAGCAGATCTCCCACCACCATCCGCGGATTCAGGCTGGAAAACGGGTCTTGAAAGATCATTTGGAATTCGCGACGCAGCGCCTGAAGTTCCTTGGTACGGACCTCCGCCAAATTGCGGCCGGCGAAGTGGATTCGACCACGATCCGGCGTCAAGAGACGGACGACGAGTTTCGCCAGCGTCGATTTGCCGCAGCCGCTCTCGCCGACAATGCCGAGCGTCTCACCGGCTGCGACGTGGAGCGAAATTCCATCGACCGCGCGCACCCATTCGTGCGCGCGACCGAAGACTCCGTGGCGCACCGGAAAATATTTGGCAACGTCATGAATCTCGAGCAAGTCCATAGTCACTTTCACTGTTTTTCGCCCACGACTGGATTGAAACAACGAACGGCATGGCGATCACCACACATTTCCAATGGAGGCGCCACTTCCCGACATTGCGATTGCACTCGTGGGCAACGGTCTTGAAAGGCACAGCCGATCGGTAATTGCGCTAAATCGGGAACACGTCCGGGAATCGTCGTCAAACGTTCGACGTTGTGCCCTTCACTTAACTGCGGCACGGCATGTAATAGGCCGACCGTGTACGGATGCCGGGGACGCGCGAACAGCTCGCGCACGCCTGCGGACTCGACGATCTTACCGGCGTACATCACGGCCACACGATCCGAGACTTGCGCAACAATGCCGAGATCGTGCGTAATCAGCACCAATCCCATCCCAAACCGCTGCTGCAATGACTGTAACAGACTTAAGATTTGCGCCTGCACCGTCACATCGAGCGCTGTGGTTGGCTCGTCGGCAATCAGCAGCTTCGGACGTCCGGCCAGCGCCATCGCGATCATCACGCGTTGACGCATCCCACCGCTCAATTCGTGAGGGTACGCAGCGGCGCGCAATCGCGGTTCCGGGATGCCAACCAGTTGCAGCAACTCCATCACGCGAGCCTGCACTGCATCGCCGGAGGTCCGCTCATGTGTTTGGATTGCCTCTGCGATTTGGGAGCCGGCACGCATCACGGGATTCAACGCCGTCATCGGTTCTTGGAAAATCATCGCGAGATCGCGACCCCGCACCGCGCGCAGCTCCGTGCCGGAGAGCTTGAGTAAATCGGTGCGGGCGCCCGCGACGGTCAGCCAGACGGAACCGCCGATAATCTTGGCTGGTGGTTCCGGAATCAATCGCAACAGCGAAAGCGCCGTCATGCTCTTGCCGCATCCCGACTCCCCAACCAATGCGAGCGTCTCACCCGCATCGACCGTGAACGAGACGTCATCGACGGCCTTCACCACGCGGCCTTGCATCGAGAGATACGTACGGAGTTGTTCGACTTCCAACAGTGCCATCGCTATCCCCTCAACCGTGGATCAGTCGCGTCTCGTAGACCTTCGCCGATCAGATTGAACGCGGTGATCGTCAGGAAGATTGCAAAACCGGGCGAGAGCGTCAGCCACCATCCGATATCGAGAAAGTCGCGCGACTGGGAAATGATACCGCCCCAACTCGGTTCATACGGCGGCACACCGAATCCTAAGAAACTCAGACTCGATTCCACGAGCACCGCGGACGCAACATCAAAGGAGAGACTCACCAGGACTGGGGCCAACGCGTTCGGCAACAGATGACGAAACATCACTCGGGCGTGGCTCGCTCCCAACACCGTGACGGCGGCCACGAAGTCCTGGCCCTTGAGCTTTAAAAACTCGCCGCGCACCAGTCGCGCAATCCCGGTCCAGCCGGTCAGACCGATCACGATCATGATGTTGTAAATGCTCGGTTGCACAAAGGCGAGGACCGCGAGGATTAAAAAGAATGTAGGGAAACAATACATCACTTCGATGAGTCGGGAGAGCAGGATGTCGACGATGCCACCGTAATAGCCGGCCCATGCGCCGAGCACGATGCCGATGAATCCGGCGATCGCAACGGCAATGAAGCCGATCGAGAGCGAAGAGCGGGTCCCGTGGACCATGCGCGCGGCGACATCGCGCCCTTGGTCGTCGGTGCCGAGCCAATGGGTCAAACTCGGCGCTTCAAGAATGGCGTCCAAGTCGTAACCGGTCGGCGAATAGGGAATCGCCGGCATTACAACGGTCGTACCGATCGGCGGATAGGCCCGCCAGGCCAGGAAATTCGCATGTTCGGGAAGATTCGGCACGGATTGAATGATCGGGCAATACCAATGACCTTGCCACTTCAGCAGCAGCGGCTTGTGATTCGCGATGAACGGCGCGAGCGTCGCGATCAACGTGAGCCACACGACGACGCCGAAGCCGAACCGCGCCAGTCGATGGCGGCGGAATTGCGCCCAGACTACGCGCCAATACGATTCGCGTGCGCGGTCATTCATAGCTCACCCGGGGATCGACGACGGCGTAGAGCAAGTCGGAGAGCAACAGGCCGATCAGTGTCAGCAACGAATCGATCGTGGCGAGCGCCATCACCAGCGGATAGTCGCGCGCCATCACGGCCTCGAAACTCAATCGGCCCATTCCGGGCACGCTGAAAATCTGTTCGATGATGATGCTCCCACCCAACATCCCGGGGAGCAACGTGCCGAAGAGGGTCACAAACGGGATTAACGCGTTACGAAATCCGTGACGCACAATGACGCGCCATTCCGAAAGTCCCTTCGCGCGCGCCGTGCGCATGTAGTCTTGCTTCACGACATCGAGCATCACGGAGCGGCTAAATCGGGAGAGGAACGCAAAGCCGCCGTACGTCATGCAGATAATCGGGAGAACCAAGTGCCACAGGACATTCCCGGCCCGTTGCCACCAGGAGAGCTGTTCCGCACCTTCTGAAATAAAGCCGACGATCGGAAACCAGTTGAGATAATCGCCGCCGGCGAAAAAGATGAGCAACAACGAGGCGACCCAAAAGGCGGGCAGCGAATACAGAATATAAAAAAGGACTGCCGTGCCTTGATCCCACAGGCCGCCGGCGCGCAACGCGTTCCAGACACCGGTCGGAATGGCAATGCAATAGATGATGCAAATCGCAATCAGGTTCAGCAGCAACGTGATCGGCAAGGCCTCGGCGATTTTGCGCAGAATGGGACGTTCGTCTTGAAACGAATTGCCGAAATCGAGCGTGACGATGCGCCGCAGCCAGCGTCCGTATTGCACATACAACGGTTGATCGAGCCCGTAGAGCTTGCGCGTCTGTTCGATGACTTCCGTCGCCACGACGCCGGGCTTCATCCCCCCACCCTCTTGCTGCATCTTTAACTTCACTGGGTCGCCGGGGGTCAGATGGATGATGACGAACGTAATGACCGTAATCCCGAAAAACGTCGGGATCATTAATAAGAGCCGACGGATGAGATACGCGGTCATTGGTACAACACCTCACTCGGGCCGACGCCCCATTCGCGCATATCGACACCGCCGGGATAGACCTGTACTTGGGTAAAGCGTTGGTGCCGGACGAGACGACTCGTGAAGACAAAGAGGAACGTGCACGGTTGCTCTTCGTGAATGATGCGGTCCATCCGATGATACAACGCGTTGCGCTTTGCTGGATCGAACTCGACGCGGGCCGCTTCGATCAGTTGGTCGACTTCCGGATTCGCAAAACCGATATAGTTCGAACCCTCCGCTTGCTGCGAGGAGTGCCAAATCTGATGCGGGTCTGACTCGTAGTCGCCAGTCCAACCTCCAAATACGGCGTCGAATTGATGATCATGCGTAGTTTGCAAAAAGACCGTCCATTCCATCTGCCGCACTTCGACAATGATGCCGACTTTCCGCAAGTCCTCACGAATAATACTGCTCAAGCTGTCGACCGTGCGGCTCGGCCCGGGATAGAGAAACGTAAAGCGGAACGGCTCGCCGTTCTTGTCGCGAATGCCGTCGCCGTCGTGATCGGTCCAACCCGCTTCCTCCAGCAATTGCAGCGCGCGCTCCGGATCGTACGGCCACGGGGCAAGCGACGGGTCGTGCTGCGGGCCATGATCATAGAACGTGCCGGCCGCGACGTGGCCGGAACCAAAAAAGAGTTTGCGGATCAGTTCCTCGCGTGGAATCAGCATCGTCAGGGCCTGGCGGATGCGACGATCGGCAAACAGCGGGCGACGCAAGTTCCAACCGATATAGCTGTATCCTGCGGAATACGGTTCGTACTCCGTCTTGGTAAAACGTCGTCGGAATGCCGCAGAGTTGGTCTGTTTGGCCCACTGAATGGCACGCACGCCGGAGACATCGATCTCCCCTTTTTTCAACGCCTGAAATGCCACCCATTGATCGTTGATGATCTTGTAGACCACGCCCTGCAACGCCATCGGTGTTCCCCAATAGTCGGGGAAGCGTTCCACGCGGATTTGGCGCGCCGTCTTCCATTCCACAAAGCGCATCGGACCGGTGCCGATCGGCGCGCGGTTGGCGGCGTGTTTCCGAAACTCCTCGCCGTTATCGAAGACGTGCCGCGGGACAATCGGCATGAAGGCGATCGTTTCCAATGCGAAGACGTACGGGCGCTCCAGATTGAAACGAATCGTGAAATCGTCGAGCAACTCCGCGCCGGTGATCCCCGACTTCTGAAAGTAGGAACTTAAGTGTGCCGCGCCGACTTTCGGATCGTTGATTCGCTCGAAAGAATAGAGGACATCGCGCGCAGTAAATGGCTGGTGATCATGCCATTGCACGCCATGGCGCAAATAAAACGTGTAGTGTAGGTGATCGGGCGATTCCTCCCAACGTTCGGCCAGCAGTGGTTCTAGATTGAAGTTCGCGTTGGTGCGCCGCAGCAGCGTTTCCGTCACGAATTCATTGGCGACATTTTGCGTGGCGTCGGTCGCGACGATCGGATTGAGACTTTGGGGATCGCTGGGCAAGTAGTAGACAACGACGCTGGGGTCGCGCTCCACGCGATAGTGACATCCGCCGAGACTTGGCAGCAACCACAGCGCGAGGGTGAACCAGACGCAGCGCCCGAGGCATTTCATGGCCACTCGTGTACCTCCACGCTGCCATCCAGTTCCAAGGTAAAGGGGTCCCCTTTGAGCCGCGCGTGTGGCGTGACTTCGGTCAGATTCAACACGGCGCGCCGACTGTTACGGGGATCTTGGATCGTTACGTGATGCGGCAGCGCAACCCCTTTGACGGTTCGATATTCGCTGTACTCGACTTCCAACTCGACACGGCTGCCGCGGCCCAACCGCTGGCAGCGCCGCAACATCCCCGAGTCGGGATCGAACTCGAGACGCATCCGCTGATCCGGCGAGCGCAGCACGTGCGCCGATTCGGCCGGCCACTTGACCCATGTGGTGTCTTCGCCCAGCGGGAGCCCGCGCAGCAGATTAGCCAAATCGGTCGGCGCGAGCGGAATACGCAACAAACGTTCTACATGCGCCGCGTCGGCGGGCATCCGGTAAGCCTGTCCCGCCATGGGGGCATACCACCAGACCGTTTTGCCATTGAGGATCAAGGTTCCAATCGAGCCAGCCAGCGGATCGAAGAGATCGAGTCGGACGCGGTGCATTCCGGCCACGACGGCCGCGAAATTCCAATCCCCGTATGGCACCGACCAGCCATTTTTGAACGTCCCCAAGATGCCGGTCTCTTGCAATTGACTGTCGCGCGCTTCCAAGCGGCTCGCAGCGCCCTGTAATCCAGGAGCGCCTTTGCCGCCACGCACCGGCCGATGCGCAGTCGTCCCTTGCGGCGCACAACCGAGCAACGCACTGAGACAGAGTAGACAGAGACTCCTACTGCACCACGTTCGCCAATTCACGGGTCACCCTCTCAATGGCCGCGACTTCACTCGGGTCGGGTGTCGGTTGTTTGGTCAACAAGGTCTGCGCCTCGTGCAATCGCACTCGCGCCTCCGGGATGCGCCGCAATTTTACCAAGATCTCGGCCGCGTGCCGCAGGATGGTCGGTTCTCCGGGCGCAAAGCGGTTGGCTTGTTCGATCATCACCAACGCGCGCTCGAAGTCACCTTTACGAAAATAGACCCAGGCCAGGCTGTCGAGGATATGACCGTCGTTCGGCTTCAACATCACGGCGCGCTGCAGCAGTTCCTCCGCCTCGTCGAGGTGTTTGCCCCATTCCGCGTACGTGTAGCCGATATAATTCAACGCGCCGACGTTCTTCGGTTGCTGTGCTAAGACTTTTTTCATCATCGCGACGGCGTCGTCGCGTTGGCCCAGCCGTTCGTAGGAAATGGCCAATGCATAGAGCAAGGACTGTCGCTGCGGAAAGTGCCGCACGGCTTGGCGTAACACCCGCGCCGTGCCGGCCTCATTTTTCTGTTCTTGCAACACGAACGCGAGGTATTCATAAAACTCGACAACCTTCGGACGCCGGCGCACGGCTTGTTGCAAGACCTTCGTCGCGGCGGCAAAATCCTTGGCATCCGCGTAGTGGATCGCGATCCGCAACTGCGCGTCTTTATAAAATTGCGACTTCTCCGGCACGGAGTCGTAGACCGCTTCCGCTTTGGGGAAATTGCCCGCCTCTTCGTAAATGACGGCCAAGTAATAACGCAGTTTGTCCGCCGTCGGGTTTTGTTCCAACACGCGTTCGATCCGCTGCACGGCGTGCGCGTAATCCTTCATTTCATAATAAACCACGGCGATCCGTAACTGCACGGCAAGGTCGCCGGCAGCGTGTCGTTCCAATGCCAGCAACGTGTCCAACGCCCGCTGATATTGTTTGAGGTCGAGCAGCAATTGTCCGAGCGCCATCCGGACTTGGAGATTCTCCGGCTGCAACGCGACGGCTTTCAGATACATTTGCACCGCGCGTTGCGGTTGCTTCAGATGCGTGCCGTACAGCGTTCCCAGTCCGTAGAATGCCTCGAACGCGTCGGGATCGCGCCGCGCCAACGACAACAAGGCCTGCTCGGTGCGGGTATATTGCTTGGCTTGGAGATAGAGCCGCGCCAATGCCAGCGCGATTTCCTTCGGAGGATTGGGCTGGCGCTGCACGCCTTCCAATTCACGAATCGCGACATCGAGCTGGTTATCGAAGGCCAACAGTTGGGCGTGGATCAGATGGGCCTGCGCATGCGTGGGATCGAGCACGAGTACCCGTTCGATGTCCTGCCGTGCCCGCGGCCAATCTTGGAGGCGGATATATTGTGTCGCGCGCTGGAAATAAAGTGATGACCGATCCGGAAACGCCGCGATGGTCTTGTCGAGCGCATCGATGATTTTATGCGGATCTTGTTGCTGCAAGGCCAACTGCTGGCCGCGGAGAAAGACTTGAATCGCCTCTGCGGCGCGCTGATCCGCCGGGGTCTCGCGAATTACACGACGAGCGTCGGGGAGCCCGGGGGATTCGCCGCGAGCCTGAGCGAGACCGCTGCCTCGGCCAATGAGGCCAAGCAGTCCATATATAATGATGATCGCGCCGACACGGTGACCGTTCCCCACGGCGCGGCACTGTAAAAGGAGGGGCACGGAATTGCAAAGAAAAAGAGGGAGGCAGCAAATCTAGTGATCTTCCGAGGACCTGCACGCGCACGAAGCCCCACAATCGATATAGTGTACACAAAAGAGAACGAATCTTTAATTTCCCACCACAGAAACCATTGTCATACCGCATAAGTAAGTCGCATAATAGCGCCATGGTCGTACACAACAACCACAACAAAGGAGAAAATATGAAGCAACGGAACGCATGCAGTACAGGCCTGGGACGGTTACTCCGTCTGGGGTTGGGACTCGTCGTGCTCCCCACCGTCGTGGCGTGCGGGACGGTCTCCGGGACTGTCTCGACGGGGAGTTCGTCCGGAGAAACGGAGTCCGGGGAAACGACAACCGAGAGTACGGCCAGCGACTACAGTAGCATGTTCCCCAGCTCGCTCGCGGTCGCCTCCCCGTTGTCGGTCTCTAGCAGTGCCTCGGCCTCGGTCAGCAAATCGATCGGGACGGGGATCTCGAGCGAATATGCGGCAATCACGGCCGAGATTGAAGCAATCTTGAGCGGCACGACGCCCGCGAGTTGCTCCTTCGATCCCGCGCCGTTCTTAGTGAAGGAATCGAATGCCGATTGTTATGGCCCGACGGTCGATTACGTCGACCATCCGGACACCGGCGGCACGGAAGATGGCGAGCTGCCGGTCGGCGACGTCGGGATCTGGGCCTCGCTCGATCCAGACACGGGCCATGCCTGCGCCTCGGCCCAACTCGATGCCCGGATTGAAGGGATGCAAAGCAAGTCACTCGCCTCATTGGAATCGATGGCCAGCTTGATCTGCGTGGCGGCCGTAAACGGGATTGCGCCGCCGAGCAACAGCACGGTGGATCTGTTGGCCGAAATGAACGCGCTCGGGATCGCTGATACGACGTTCTACATCGCCGAGGTCTCGCATAGCGACGCCTCCGGCAGCGATCAATATTCTTATGTAGTCGACTTGATCTATGCACCGGGCGGCACGTCACACCCGATCGTGGTTCGGATGACCCATGTGCCGACCAGTGACCCGGAGATTTTCCAAGGACGGATCTCGTACCTGGTGAATGACTCGTCGGTCGCCGGCAATTGCTCCAGCTCTGACATCACGCACAACGGATCGCTGTTGTACAATGCAGCGGCTGCGGACGACATGGATCTTGAAATGCGCACGGCCGAATTTTGCGGCTCGGCCGTGGACGGCACGGTGGACGGATTGGTGAATCCGGCCGATAAAGTGTCGAGCACCAACTTGGATGGTTGGGGCAACAGCTTCAACGTCTTCACCGCGAACTTCGATCCGACCACGTTGACCGGTGACTACGCCTTCAGCTGGCAGGCCGGCCCGCAAGACAACTTCACGCGCGTGTTCAACATCCACGCGGACGGCGCCAGCAGCTCCATCCCTTCCGGCAGCGCGTTCTTCGGATACGGCGCCGATGTAGACGGCACGGATGGTTCGATCAACGGCTTCATCTGTAACTGGGCCGGCCCCGGCAGCAGCCATACGTTGCAAGACCTCGCACAGCTCCAGACGATCGAATGGGACAGCGCGAGCAACCTCTTCGTCGTGACCGATGAACAGATCGGCTATGCGCTGACCAACAGCTGCGAATATGACGGGACCGGGACCTTCGAAGTCGACTCCGATATGGATGGCGCCGTCGATACCGATCCGGCCGTCGCGATCAGCAATGACCTGCAAGCCTTGACCGATGCCGATGTGGATGGCGCCTTCGACGAAGTCGAAGCGGTCTTCACCCTCCCCACTGCCCCACCAAATTTATAATCCCCCTGTCCCACCAACATCAAACCCCGCCTCGGGCCACCGAGGCGGGGTTCCTGCTTTTGCGTACCCACCCTGATGCACATTCGGTTGACGGCTGCACCAGCCCGTGCCACTATCTGCATATGCGGACAACGATCACTATTGAGGACGAACTCTTGCGCGACGTACTGAAGGTCAGCGGAAAGAAAGGGTACAGCCAGGCGATCGTGACTACGTTGCGGGATTACTTGGCACTGCAAAAACGACTCAGCTTCCTCGACAAACTCTTCACAACGCGGCTGCCCCATAGCGTATCGACTCTGAAGCGGCGGCGCAAATCCGGCACATGGTCCTCGTAGACACCAGCGTATGGATTACGTTGTATCGAAAGAAAGACCATGCGCTTGGCCAGTTGTTGTGGTCCCTCGTGGCGCGCAATGCAGCGGCAATTTGTGGGCAAATTTGGGTGGAGTTTATCGGCGGGTTTCGCACGGCTCAATTACGCGCGGAATATGCGGCCACGTTTGCGAGTTTCGAGTGGCTTCCTACAGACGAGTCCACATACCGACTGGCGGCAGACCTGTTAGCGACCTGCCCCCAACTGGGGAGTGGTGATGTGATCATCGCGGCAACAGCGATAACCCACGATGTCCCACTCCTCACCGGAGACACCGACTTTCAACAACTTGTTGCTCACGGTTTGCAGCTGGTGAACACGAAGTAAGCGACCAATCGCTCACAGCCATTCGTATTCGTGGAGGTCTTGCGGTTCGAAGAAGAAGCCGACTTCGAAGCGGGCGGTTTCTGGGCTGTCGGAGCCGTGGACCGCGTTGCATTGGATGTCGGTGCCGAAGTCGCGGCGGATGGAGCCGGCCACGGCTTGGTCCGGATTCGTGGCACCCATCACACCGCGCCACTTGTTGATCGCGGCCTCGCCGAGCAAACAAGTGACCACGACCGGGCCGCTGGTCATGAAGTTCACGAGTTCCGTGAAGAAGGTCTTGTCTTTATGGACAGCGTAAAACCCTTCGGCCTGCTCGCGGGTCAGACGCAAGAGTTTCACTCCGATCGGCTGGAGGCTATTTTCTTCCATCCGTTGGATGATCGCGCCGACTACGCCCTTCGCCATGGCGTCGGGCTTAATGATCGCGAGTGTCTTTTCTAGTGCCATAGTATGACTCCTTGTTGTGATCTATTTATAACACCTGCGCCATCAGCTTGCCGATATCGGCCGGACTTTCCGTGACGTGGACCCCTGCGGCCCGCAAACAATCCATTTTTTCCTTCGCCGTTCCCTTGCCGCCTCCGCCAGAGGCGGATCCGCCCCCGGTGGAGGCAATGATCGCACCGGCATGCCCCATGCGCCGTCCCGGCGGGGCCGTCACGCCCGCAATATAGGCCACGACCGGTTTGCGGACATTCGCCTGAATAAAAGCCGCCGCCTCTTCTTCGGCACTCCCGCCGATTTCGCCGATCATCACGATCCCTTGGGTGGCGGGGTCGGTAGCAAACGCCGAAAGACAGTCGATGAAATTGGTCCCTGGAAGTGGATCGCCCCCAATGCCAACACAGGTGGTTTGGCCTAAGCCCAACCGCGTGAGTTGGTCGATCGCTTCGTAGGTCAGGGTGCCGCTGCGCGACACCACACCGACTTTTCCGGGCCGGCAGATCGAGCCAGGGATGATGCCGATCTTGCTCTCGCCCGCAGTAATGAGCCCTGGACAGTTGGGGCCGATCAGCCGGGTGCGGCTCCCTTCCAGCGCGCGACGCACTTTTAACATGTCGATGACGGGAATGCCTTCCGTGATGCAGACGATCAGTTCGAGTCCGGCCGCGACCCCTTCGAGGACGGCGTCGGCCGCAAACAGCGCTGGGACGAAGATCATCGAGGCAGTCGCGCCCGTTTTGGCCACGGCATCGGAGACGGTGTCGAAGATGGGGACGCCTTCAAACGATTCGCCCCCCTTGCCCGGCGTAACCCCTGCGACAAATTGCGCGCCATACTCGCGGCAGGCGCGGGTATGGAACTGGCCGTGTTGCCCAGTGATCCCTTGCGTCAGGATCTTTGTTCCTTTGTGCAGCCAAATGCCCATAGTTATTTTGTCACTCCCACGACGCGTTCGGCGGCTTCGTCGAAGCGTTCAACGGCATGGAGACTTAATCCCGCGCTCTGCAGCAGTTCGCGGCCGCGCGCCATGTTGGTCCCTTGGAGTCGCACGACCACGGGGACTCGGAGTTGGACTTCTCGCGCGGCGGCGATGATCCCTTCCGCGATGACGTCGCATTTCATGATGCCGCCGAAAATATTCACTAAGATCGCCTTCACTTTCGGGTCGCGCAGGATCAGGCGAAATGCGGCCGCGACACTTTCTTTCGGGGCCGAGCCGCCGACATCGAGGAAGTTGGCCGGTTCGCCGCCGTACAACTTAATGATGTCCATTGTAGCCATTGCGAGACCAGCGCCGTTGACCATACAGCCGATATTGCCATTCAGACTGATGTAACTGAGCCCAAACTTTTTGGCCTCGATCTCGGCGGGATCTTCTTCGTCGAGATCGCGCCACGCGGCGAGTTCGGGGTGGCGATCGAGGGCGTTGTCGTCGAGGTTGACCTTGGCGTCGAGCGGTAACAACGCCCCTTGTTTTGTCACAATGAGGGGATTGATTTCCACCAACGTGCAGTCCGCTTCGCAGTACGCGCGGTAGAGCGCGGCGGTCAGCGCGCCGAAGGCCTTCACTTGCGGCCCACGCAGACCCAGCCGAAACGCCAGTTGCCGACCTTGGTAGCCTTGGTAGCCCACGGCCGGATCGACCGCGACTTTCAGAATTTTTTCGGGATGGCGGGCGGCGACTTCTTCGATTTCTACGCCGCCTTCGGCGGAGGCCATAATGACCACGCGGCCGATGGCGCGGTCGAGCACGAGTCCGAGATAGAGTTCACGTTCGATCTCACACGCCTGTTCGACCAAGACGCGCTTGACGATCCGACCTTCGGCCCCGGTCTGTGGGGTCACGAGGCACATGCCTAAAATGGCTTCCGCTGCGGATTGCGCCTCGGCGGCCGTCGGCGCGAGCTTGATCCCGCCGCCTTTGCCGCGCCCTCCAGCGTGGATTTGGGCCTTCACGACCACGGTGCCGCCGAGTTCGGTCGCGATCTGGCGGGCCTCGGCCGCAGTGGCGGCGACGCGTCCCGCCGGCACAACGACGCCGAACTGTTGGAGCAACGTCTTAGCTTGATACTCGTGGATCTTCACAAGGTCGGGAGGTCTAACCGACGGGATATTGATTCGCAAGGGAATTGTAGGGCATTTCGGCGTAGCAGCCGCTTACGCAGCGCTGTCGGATGGGTCCACAAATTGGCGCAGTGCGGTAAGGACGGAGACGGCATCGCGGCCTTCCGCCTCGCGCGCGGCCTCGAAGTCGGCGAGCAGTCGGTTGGCCACGAGCCAGTTCCTGGCATGCTCCGCATCCGTTCCACGGAGCGAGTTCCACTGTGCTAGCAGGCGATTCGCTTCCGCGAGCGTCTCACTGTCGACGGTATCGGGCGAATCGATCAATTGTTGATACAGTCGGATCAACGCGCCGACCACAGCGAGCGGTTCGCCGCGCCGCGCCTCGACCCAGTTCGACCAGTGCTTTGGATCGAATCGAAAGGCCACGCAGACGACATTCACGACCCAGACGGGGATCTCGAAGCGATCGAACGCCAGCATTGCCGCATAGTCGACGGCGTGTGGCCACATGCCCGTCGCTCGTTGGAGCGCGACATTCACTGCAATGTTCCCCTCCGCATCGCGGAGCGGGTCCGGCAGTGTCGCCAAACTCCGCGCGAGTTCGTCGCGGGCCGCCTCCATCCAGATCGGCGTTGCCTGACCGAAACTCGCCTCCACGCACGTCGCCAGCAACACATTGACCGCATGTAAGGTGGCAAATCGACGCACCAACTCGATCGCACTGCGACGAAGTCGCTCTGCCGGATCTTGGATGTCGGCAAGGGCGGTCTCCAGATCACAGACGGCGGACAAGTGCTGAATAATCCATTGCGCGGCACACGACTGGTGCGATGCGCCCATATGTTCGACCGCGCCGTGGGCACGTTGGACCCAAGTCGGCACGTGGGCGTCCTGGGCGACTGGAGTTGTTACGGAAACGGCGACAAGATCCGGATCCGGGATCATGCTGAGGAGCGTTCCGGCCCCTGTGGCAAGTTGCACATCGGTCGCTGTCGCGAAGGCCGCTAACACCGCACGGCACTGCCTGGCACGTGCGGGGTCTTGAACCAGTCCAGCCAGCTCCGCAGCCAGCGTACCGGCGCCATCCGGCGGGCTTTCGGCCATGGTCGCTGCGGCTTGTTCATGGAGAAAATCACTGACCAGACGATACGCGGATAATACCGGATCGGCATCGAGGCGTTCGACCCACATCGACCATTGCCCCATATCTCCAACGATCGCTAAACCGAGGAATACGCTGAAACTCAGCGGCACGGACTCGGCATGCAGCGGTGCCACGGCCCCGGCAAACCACTGTGCGACGGTCGCCAATGACGGAGCATGCTCGAACAAGTCGAGCGCCGTTTGTAACACCGCCAGTTGCTCAATCTCCTGAGACGACAGCTCTCCTTGCGACGCACTCAGTCTCTGCTGCTGCTCCCGGAGATGCGCGCCGACGGCGCTGAATAAGGCCGCTCCATCCGTTCGTTCCGCCAGCGTCGCTCCGTTCCATGGAGCTCCCCATGTGGCACACAGCAGATGCAATGCCTGTAACCGCAACAACCAGGCGACACCGCAAGCCCGCACGCATTCCATCGGCGGACGCGTGTCCAGATCCGCCGGCAACGCGACGACGTCGCGCAACTGCGCTGCGATCCAGGGTCGCAATTCGTCTGCTTCCGCCTCCGCAATGGGGGTCACTTCTCGCAGCGCCGCCTCCCACTGAGGAAAGCTCGACGCCGTCGATCCTGCAAGCCGCGGTTCCTCGGCGCGGCCGGTCGCCGCGAGGATATCAGCCAGCGGCAACATGACGGTGCCGGGGACGAGTCCGGCGCGCTCCACGACTTCATTGGCACGCAACGTCGTGAAGGTTCGCGCCACCAACTGTCGCCACGCCATCAACGGTCGATGTGCAATCTGACGCACGATCCCGTCGAGGCCGACTGCGGAGCCCGTTGCGGCGTTGAGGGTGTCATCGTAGTACTGTCCTGCCCCGTTCACCACCCGCTCATGTCCGGTCGGCCACTCCCGCAGCTGCGCGCTTGTGGCCGGGAACAAGTGGCTCGCGAAGACACAGAACAAATCATAGATCCAACGCTGTTTCGCCGGAGGCCAGGTGCTCACGAGCGACTCGTGCGTATCGAGCAAACCGTGGACGACGGACAACTGGGCGTCGGTCAGACCGCGCGCCGTCGCCAGTGCGGAGTCTTTGGGGGTCGCGCGTGCCGGTGCTACGGCCGCCGGCGCCGGTCGGGCCGTGGCATCCACGGCTGACTCGATGATCTGCCCGTCATCGGCGACCTGAATCGTCGGCGTTGCACAGGCCAACGGCAACGCGCGGCCGGCGAATCGGGTCCAGAGGGCTGATGCCGGGATCGCAATCTGGCGTGCGGCAATCGCGGCTCCCCATCCCGACGGCAAGCGGCCTGGATTCCTGACTGCTGATGCACGATCCAGAGTCGGCAGCGACAGCGGATGCGCACGCCGCAGCACAGACGGAAACGGAGCAGTTCCCAACCGCACTCCATGCGACAGCAACGACTGGCAGGACGGGAGAGCAGCTGGGGGCTTGATGATGCGGCCAAATGCCATGGCGCCACCACACACCGCCAGGGCACTGGATGTCAATATTTTTATCCGACGACCACAGGAGAGGTCTTCGGCACTCTAACTGGCAAGCTCCACCAGGCGGTCGAGGAAGGCCTTCGCGTGGGAGATGTCCACTTCCCATTGCGTCGCGGTAGTGCGCCACACGGGATGGGTGGTCGCCAGCATCCGCATCGAGCCTTTGGTCACCTGGATGTGGTCCATGAAATCGTCGATAAACCGGATCTGGCCGTCGCGTTTTTCCAAATGCATCCATCCGTAGCGGCCCAATGTCTCCAGCTGATCGGTGCGTACGGCCCCCGGAGGGCCGACCATCGCCAGCGCCATGTCGAAGACTTCGACCCCGGTGGGACGCGCGACCAGGTGTTCGTCTTTGGGCCGGATCGTCCATTCGCCGCCACCGGCCCCTTGCACGGTAATGCCGCAGTCGCGCGAGCAGACGAAGCTGCGCGTCAGTCCGGCGGATTGTTCGCGCGTTTCGTGAACGAAACGCACTTCGATCGGGTGTCCTTGATATGCGCCGGACAAGATCACGCCACCGCCTTGAATGACGCCTCGATCATTCGATTTCGGCACTTCGGTGTAGCGCAAGCCGACTGCGTCAGCAAAGGCCTTGAGGGAAGATTGGTACGATTGTGCCATGCCGGAGCTTCCGACACGGCTGCGACGTCCAACCAGCATGTACCAAAGGATCGCACCGCCAAGGAAAACGGTCATCAGGATGTACGGGAGATACTGCATCCACACCAGTTGGTTGGTGAAATTTGGGATCGGCGGCATACGCGCTCCTTCAAGTGAACATTGCGATGCCTTGCATCATCGCTTGCGGCGATCCGAACTGGCGCCCGCCGACGAGTTGGACCACACGCCCGGTGCGTTGGTCGGTAAAATAGATTTCGCGCTGCGGCCAGAGGGAACGCCCCGTCGTGATTCGTTGCGTGCATCCGCTAACGGCCGACCATGGGAAATGTTCGACGCATCCCTTGAAGCGCTTCACGATCCCGTGCGGGGTCAGCAGCAAGACATTCGAACCGGCGCTCCACAGTTCACGCAGCCGACGGAGAATCACGATGGCGCACGCCAACGCCCACAGCAGCAGAAACGCGAACACGAGGTTGGTCTCGGTGTCCGCCAATGCCTGTTGAAACGCCTCACGCAGCGGATGGGCCATAAAATGGCGGCCAAAGAGATAAAGCCAGCCGGCAAGGGCTAGTCCGCCCATCACGAGCGGGTAGAGGAGACGGGCCACCGCGACGAACGGCCGGTAACGGAACACGACCCATCCCGTTTCTGGTGTCCCTTGGTCCCATTGGGCCAAGATGCGTTCCGTTTCCATGTGGGCGATACAGGATTCGAACCTGTGACTCCCTCCGTGTAAAGGAGGTACTCTACCGCTGAGTTAATCGCCCGGGGATGTAACCCTCCGTGTAAAGGAGTGACCAATGGTGCGCAACGCTCCCTCCTCGGTCGCGTTGCGGTCATTCACTACCGCGCGCCATGCCTCCGCTCTCGCTCCGGCGCGCTTACTCTACCGCTGAGTTAATCGCCCCCCAACAACCGCCCTGCTTTGCGGGTGGCAGTCTCCACCGCGTCGATCAGCGCAATGGCCAAGCCGCGTTCTTCTAATTTGGTGAGTCCGTCAATCGTGCAACCGCCGGGAGTGGTGACGGCATCTTTCAACGCGGCCGGGTGTTGCTTGGTCGTCAGCACTAATTCCGCAGCGCCCTTCAACACCTGCGCGGCCAGCTTCAGCGCCGTTTCGCGTGGCAGGCCCATCTTGACGCCGCCGGCCGACAACGCCTCGATGATCTTGAACGCAAACGCCGGTCCGCACCCGCCCAGGCCCGTGGCCACATTCATGTGGCGCTCGTCGAGCACCTCCACTTCGCCAACGGTGGCGAAGATCCGCTGCGCGGTAGCCAAGTCGTCCGGCTTCGCGTGCCGCCCCGCCGCCAAACACGTCATCGAGGCGCGCACCATCACTGGCGTATTCGGCATCGCGCGCACGACGCGGAGTGGATGTTTGCAAAACTTTTCGATTTGCTGCGTGCTGCAGCCGCTCACGACGGAGATCACGAGCTGGCGTGGCGTGAGCCGCGGAGCGATCTCTTTCAACAGCGCCGCCACTTCGTCAGGATGAACACAGAGCACGATTAAATCGGCACCGCGCACTGCCGCGCGATTGTCGGTACTGCCACGGACTTTCCGAGCCTGCCACGCCGCGAGCGAAGCGTCGTGCCGCGCGGTGACGGCAATCTGCGACGCCGTCACGGTTTTCGAAACCAGCAATCCATCAATGATCGCGGAGCCGATCTTGCCGGCCCCACCAAGAAACGCGAGTCGTTGATCTTTCATCGTGCCGCGGCCCTAGCACAGAAGCCGCGCGCTGACTAGTTGGGACGTGCATCACAGTTGCAGTCCGAGGGCGAGGGCCGCTTCCACTTTCAGTTCGTCAGTTGGCTGGGATGCGGGTTCTTCAAGGACCGCACGCAGGGACGGGATGATGGCCGGGTCGCGGATCTGTTGGTAGGCTTGTAAAGCTTGAGCACGGAGCCGATCGTGTTCCCGCTGTGCCTCAGCCTCTGTTTTCGTCCTATCGGCTCCGACCGGCACCACCGAATACCCTCGCGGATGCGCCTCCGCGATCCAGGGCTCCAACTTGGTCCGTGCCACCGCCGGATCGCCATAGGTCCCAATCAGGGCGGCCGCGTGGATACGCGCCCACTTGTTCGTTGTCTGCGCTTGGACTGCCCTCAACACGGATTCCGCAGTGGCGACATCGCCGCAGGCCCATAAAGCACCTGCCAATTCTGAGCGGACTCCGCTTTCCATCGCTTCAGTTGCAAGAACGGCCCGGAGCGCGGGAACGGCCTCAGGGTCCGCTACTTTCGTAATCGCGCGCAATGCCGCAAGGCGGTGCCTGATGAATACCGAACTCGACAGGAAGGGCGTCAAGAGGGGGAGGGCGAGGGCCGGGGTGGCATGAGCCAAGAGATCGAGCAGGTATTCTGTGATCGGATTGCAGGGTTGCTGAAGCTGAGCGGTCCAGGACCGCCGGATTGCAGTGGCATCGCCGAGTGCCAAGGCCAGACTGGCGCGGGCCGCATCGAACCGCCCCGTCTCGCCTCCAAAGGGATCTTTTGGAGTGGGGCGCGCGAGCGCCGCAGCCAGTTCGCCATGCAACGCGGTGAGATCAAAGCCGGCGGGGAGCAATTCATTCAAGAGATAGTCCCCCACATTCTGCGGCCAGCCTATGTGGAGATACTCGCTATCCAACACGTCCCGCGACAACAAGATCCCGCGCACTCCGGCCACGGCCGCATCGGTCTCGCCCAAGCGCTGCAACGCCGCCGCACAGGCGGCCCGCACGGTGGCTGGGGGGTTCCGCTGACGTACGAAGAAGGAGGGCGCGACGGCGGGCGGATGATCGGACATCCACTGCAGCAGCTGCAGCACTGCGGCCTTTGCACCGGTCTTGCCCAAGGCTACGGCGAGCCGCCTACCACACCCACCACGAGCATCCGGGGCGCTCTCCGCAAAAGCCTGTTGCAGGGCTTCCGCAAAATGCGGCCACCCCAATTGCCCCATGGCGTCGATCGACGTGTAACTCATCTTGCCCACGAGCATTCTTTGCAGCGTCATGACAACCAACGCCTCGAGCGTCGGATCACGAGGGGTCAGCAATTGCGGTGCGACCTGGCAGTCCAGTAATTCAAAGTGGGCCCCAATCGCTAATGCAGACACATGGTCCGGTTCCGTCACGGTCAGGAGCCCACTTGCAATTAACTGGTTCCCCTCAGCAACCCACAGTTGAGCTCCGGCAGGCGTCTCGGTAAGACGGAGCAGAGGTTTGTCGGGAGAGAAGAGGAGGCGTGAAGTCCCTCCCGCCTCGCCAGCCGTGGCGACGGTCAGAAACTCGCGAAACGCCCCGCCTAATTCCCGGCGCACCAAGACGGTATCCGCGGAACGCGCCGGGAGACGGAGGGCCGTGACCCCCCGCGCCGAGTCATGCCACACCGTGGCCTCACGGAACAGCTCCAGGGCTACGCGCTGGCGGTTCATGGTTCGCATCGGGGACTCCTCATCAGTACATAAACGTTTCCTATCTTTATCGACGCCCTCGCCAAGAAAGTTGCGTGGATAATCAGGCGTGAAAAAAATCTCGCCAACCCCCTGTGAATCACCATATAAGGCGACGCATGCCCGTGCGACTCCTCCTACTGCTCGGCGTGCTGCTCTGCGGCGGGCTCCGGCCCGCGCTGGCCAATGATTCCTTCGCGGCCATTGGGGCCGGGGGATTGGTGTTGCAAAAGAGCGACGGCGTGGTGATGGAGTCGGAGGATCTGTATCTGTCGCTGCGACAGGTAAAGATTCGCTATGTATTTTTCAACAGCACCGCGCAGGATTTGACGACTATCGTCGCCTTTCCAGTGCCCGACATCGAGATTTACGGCCCGGATGACGTCAACACGCGCTTCCTGACTGAATCGGATCCAATGCAGTTTCGCATCGCGGTCGACGGCAACGCAGTGAAGGCCCAAATGGAGCGGAAGGCGACGTCGAAGGGTGTCGCACTGAAATACTATTGGACGCAGACGTTCCCGAAAAGAAAACGTTTGGTCGTGGAACACTACTACGCACCGGCGATCGGGGGATTTTTCTACGGCGAGGGCACTGCGGCCGATGCCAATAAGACGTATTGCATCGATCCGCCACTCCAGTCGTCGCTGCGACAGCTGGCCACGAAACACAATGGCTTGGTTCCCACATGGGAGCTGGTCTACATCCTTTCCACCGGAAGCCACTGGAAAGGGCCGATCCGCGACTTTCGTTTGGTGATCGATAAAGAAAAACCGGAGCGGTTGCTCTCACTGTGCATTGATGGGATCCGCAAGATCAGTCCGACACAATTCGAAGTCCGCAAGACCAACTTTACGCCACAGACCGATCTGCACATTGCGTTCTTCGGCGATGCGGGCGCGGCCGCGGAGTAAACAAATCCCTTTTTCCGCTTGAATTTATCCCCAGCAACGCTAGGAACCCACCCCACTCCCCCAGATCGGCGGGGTGGTAGTTCAGTTGGTTAGAACGCCGCCCTGTCACGGCGGAGGGGCAAGGGCGCGGCGACGAATTTGTCGCCGCATAGCCGGCGGCAGTGATGACCACGACGCGACGAACAGGAGCGTCGTGCACCGCAGCGGGGGTTCGAGCAGTGGAATTTTTTGTGCGTTAGCGATTAAGGTCGATTGGTCAGCGGGGTGGTAGTTCAGTTGGTTAGAACGCCGCCCTGTCACGGCGGAGGTCGCGGGTTCGAGTCCCGTCCACCCCGCTGACCAATCTACACCGAACTTGCTGCCTCGATCATCGTCCACCGCACAATGCCCTTGACACTGCCTGCATCACCGCACTAGTACAATTGGTATGTCACCAAAACTCCTCACCGCGCCGACCCACCATCATACGCTTCACTGGTGGTTGGCCCCCGCCAACCGACACGCATAATCATCCGTCAGTTTCGTTTCGCAAAAACCCACACCAATCCCCGACTGCGGGGAAAAGGAGAGACGTTATGACACCACCCACGGTGAAGTTCGGCACGACCACGCAAGACATCTGCACCAAACGCGCAGGTTACAGGAAATTCGACCCGTCGAGTTATGGTGAATGCGTGCGGACGGAGCGAATCACCGTCCCGACCGCGACGATTTGTGTCCCCACGCAGGATGCGGGCGAATCCTGTGTCGCGCTGCCGCCGGAGACGGCGAAAACCCTCTTTGATCAATATCAGCGGCTGTTAAATGGAGCCGAAAAGGAACCGGTACGTGGATATCAGGGACGTTCTTACTATGGTGGCCCCAAATCAACTTTCCCTTGTTTCTAGCGCCGATCGTCGGTTGATACGCCCGTGTGGGAAGCTGTTGCCCACACGGGCGAACCGACATCATTACGCTTCTGGGCTTCAGGCACGAGCACGTTTCATTTGACATGACATGATAATGTACAATATGATGACATATCGGAGGCGTGCGCCATGCAAAATGTCACATTTAGCGAGTTGCGGAATAACGCGAAAAAATATTTCGATGCCGTGGAATCCGGCGAAACGCTGGAGGTGTATCGGAATGGCAAACCGATCGCGATGATCTCGCCAGCACGTGAACACTCGCTCAGTCGCTGGCGATCCGCCCGTCCGCTGAAGATTGCCGGCATCTCGCTCAGTCGACTGATCATGCAAGAACGCGAGGAATAATCGTGCGCCTGTTTCTCGATTCATCCGCACTGGCCAAACGGTATCTCGACGAGGCAGGCTCGGAGCTCGTCGCCGAGCAGTGCACACGGGCAACGGAGATCCTCTTGTCGGTCATCGCCATTCCCGAGGTCCTCTCCGCGTTGAATCGCCTGCGCCGCGAGGGCCACATGCAGAGCCCGCAGTATCGACGTCTAAAATCCACACTCATGCTGGACGTCGAGCAAGCTGCGATCGTTGAGTTGTCGCCGGCCGTCGTTCAAAAGACCGTGCATTGCATCGAACACTGTGCAGTCAAGACACTGGACGCGATCCAAATCGCCTCCGCCCTCATTGCGGAGTGCGACCGTTTTCTCTCCGCCGATCACCGCCAACTCGCGGCGGCCAAACGGATGGGGCTGCGCATCGCCGCGATGTAATCCCCTAATACTCCGATTCCATTTCGCTCTTTGACGCGGTTTTTTTGCGGGTGGCGTTTTTGGTGCCGGTTTTGGCCGGGGGGATCGTGGATTGCGGGATCGGGTCGATCGTGATGACGCCGGACTCGGCGGTCTTCGCGGTCGCGGTTGCGGTCGCTTTGGCGGCGCTGCGCGTGGCCGTCGCCTTCGCATTCTTCGTGGTCGCGGAGGCGTTCGAGGTCAGCGTCTTCTCGACGATCGTCGCCGCTTTCGGCGGCGTGCTCGACACACTCGCCGGCGCGGCCTTGATGCTCCCTTTATACGAGGACGAGAGCCACGTCGGTTTTTCGACCGGGGTGTCGAGTGCGGCATCGAATGCCGTGCTCGATGTGGTGACGCCTTTACTCGTGGTCGGGGCCGAACGGACGGGGGGACCAACGGCCGGTCCGACCGGTGACAGCGGCGGCACACTGATGATCGGTGCCGGACCGGTCGGGGCGCCGCGCGTGGCACCGGCGGCTGGCGCGCCACGGGACATTTCATACGACTCCGGCCCTGGCAACACGGACTTCACCGACGACGGACGCACTGGGGTCTGGGCTGGGGGTTCTGTCCAGCCCTCGCTGAATTCGAGCAAGTCTTCGCGGTGCGTGCGGATCATGTCGCGGATCGTCTCTTGCTGCTTCTTCCCATAATTTTGCTGCACGAAACTGTTCCGCTGCTCGATCTTCCGCTGCAGGATATCTTGGAAGTCGCGCGAATCACGGACGATGTATGGGGTCAGAAAGATCAGGAGATTGCGTTTGCCCACTTGTTTATTGGTGCGCGAGAAAAAGAACCCGAGCAGCGGGATATCGCCCAACACCGGGATCTTCCGCTTCCCGGCGGTCATTTCATCTTGCATCAGTCCGCCGATCACGATCGTCTGGCCGTCTTGACACAACACGTTGGTCTGAACCTTGCGCTTACTCTTGGACGGGGCATTCAATCCTTGCACGCGCGCACCGAAGGTCGAAAGTTCCTGCTCGATCTTCAACGCAATGGAATCGCCGTAGCCCACCGACGGCTTAATCTTCATCGTGAGTCCCGCTTCTTCGTACTGGACGGGATTGATCGTCGTGACGCCGCCTTGCCCGATTGACTGCGCGCCGGGGATCGGCTCTTTTTCTTGGACTTCGATCGTCGCCTCTTCGTTTTCCAATGTGAGCAGATTCGGCGTCGAGATGATATTCGCATTGCCGTACGTGGAGAGCGCGGTGATGAACGCTGAAAAAGCGGGGATCGAGATCGATTGGCTCTGCCCCTGGGCGCCGACGGTTTGGAGATTGACGGTGCGTTGGCTGATCAAGCCGCCGAGCAGCGCCGGCGCCGATTCGGGCCCGCTCAGCAGACCGCTCTGGATCCCGGACAATGCTCCAAACGACTGGCCGAAGCCCAACGCCGCGCCCGCGCCGATGCCGCCATGCCCGGAGAATCCGTAATCCTTGCTGGTGTCGATGGAGAGTTCCATCACAACCGCTTCGAGATAGACTTGGCGGCGGCGGACGTCGAGTTTGCTGATGACCTTCTCGACCAACGTCTTGAAGTCTTTAAATGTCGAAGTGATGATCAACGCATTCACCGTTTTGTCGGCAGTGACTTTAATGCCGCCCTCCAGCTCCGCGACAACCGCGCCACTGTCGGCGGCCTGGCCCTTTCCGCCTTTCCCCGGCTCCGGTTTCTTGGCCGTACCGGAAACCAACGTGGTGAGCGTCGTGGCCAGTTCATCGGCCTTGGCGTATTTGAGATAGTAGACGTGGATGTGGCCCTCTTGGCCACTGGCCATCTTTTGATCGAGACGCTGGATGATGGAGCGGACTTGGTCCATCGCCCGCTTGCTGGCGAGCACGATGATGGAATTGGTTCGATCGTCGGGAATCAGTTTCGACACTTCTTCAATGTCGACCGGCTCGCCGGCTTTCGGCTTCGTCTTCCCGGCTTGGGTCTTTTGTTCGAACAATTGGTTCACGATCCCGGCGATCTCCTTTGCCGACGCGTGCTTCACTGGCATAATTTCCATCGTCTGCTGCGGACCCTCTTGATCGAGTTCCTTCACGATCTTCATCAACCGATCGATGTTGGTCCCGGAGTCGGTGATGATCAGCGTGTTGGTTTGGGTGTACGCGCTGATCGAACCGCCTTTGGAGATCATGTCTTTGATGGCGTCGTACATATCCTTGGCGCTGATATTCCGCATCGTCACCAAGCGGGTAATGAAAAGGTCGGACACCGGCGTCGTATCGACGTGGGTCGGGATCGGGTATTTTTTCGCATCGGTCAGGCCGACGACCTTGAAGACTCCGCCGGGCCCTTCCACGATGGTGTATCCGGCCACGTTCAATGCGGAGAGAAAGGCTTGATAGACCTCGCCGCGCGTCATTGGGCGTTCGGAGAGGATCGTGATCTCTTTCGACTGGACGCTGGAATCGAGAATGAAATTGCGTTTCGTCCACGCACTGATCTGCCGGATGATATCTTCGATTTTGGCCTTCGGCGCGTTGAGGCAAAAATGTTGGTCGTCGAGATGGTCGCAGTCGAGATTGGTCCCGGTCGCGGCGCCGTCCCCCGTTGGACCTCCTGCACTCGGTGCCGGTGCGGGCGCCGTGCCCGGCGAGGTCAGCACCTCCGGCACTTCGGTCTCGACCGACGTCGGATCCGATTCCCCCGCCGGCACTTGCGCCATGCCCGGCGGCGTCATCAGGCAGAGACATACGAGTGCCACGAATCGCTTACCGCACTTCATATTCATACGTTTCCACTTTACTGCTCCGTTGCAAGTCGAGCGTGAACTGTGTCTGTTCCTTTAGCTGACCGAACAATTGAAATCCACTCTTCACATCAAGATCTTGCCCGTTGATGCGGCTCAAGACATCGCCGCGCCGCAGCCCCAATTTGGCAAACAGCGAGCCAGGCTTAATGGAGAGGATCTTGACGCCTTCGGCCTTCCCCTCTTTGTTGAAGTTCGGGACGACACGAATTTCCGTATAGAGTTGATCGAGATGGCCCAACGCGGCGTCCAGTTCGGTGCGATTGATGACAAATTTATTGGGACCCGCCTCGGTGACTTGTTCGCCGGTCGGGGCGCCGGTCGGTTCCGGCGTGGGCTTGCCACCGACGAGATCCCCCCCTTTGCTGGGAGGGCCGAACATGGAAGAGCTCATGTCGTTCTGCAATTCGGCGTATTCCAACCGTCCGTTGTTGTGAAATTCGATCCGCCGTGATTTGACGAGCACTAAGCGGGTCCCGGGAAACGATTTGCTCGCGCGGCCGACGCTCCAGACTTCGTTCTCTTTGCCACCCGAAATAATCGTACTGGAGCGGGAGTCTTTTCCCTCGCCTACGGCCAACGTCCCGACGACTTTCATATTCAGCGCAGTTTTCACCGCTTCCCCCGACGGCACCACCGGTTCCACCGCTTGCGCCTGGCACTCCGGCCGGGCATCTCCGGGAACGCACGGCTCGGCGGTGACGACTTTTTGGATCGTGGCATCGAAAATGTTGCGATCCACGATCGCCTGATAGTGTTCCCGCTCTTCGATCTTGATATCGAACGGGGCACCGCCCGCGCCCTTGCTCACGACGCCGATGGAGCGTGGGACTTCGAGCAAGGTCGCAATGTACACATTCGCAATCTTCGCCAAAAAATAGGCCGCGAGGATAACGACGGCACAATTGAGCAGCCAACCATATTGTTTCAGGACCCCATCCACCCGCACTCTCCGAAAAGTGGCCGGATTCTAACAGACTTAGCGGAACACGCAAACATCTTTACGCGACGACGCACGGAAGCGTACAATTTGCCGTGATGCGATGGAGTCTCTATCTCGGCGCCGGCCTCGGCTGGATCTACGGAGGGAGCCAAGTAACCACGAACCGCCCCCTGGCCCTCCTGTACTTCTGTTGCGGCCTCCTGAGCTGGACCTTCATGGAATATGCGGTGCATCGTTGGTTCCTGCATCGGCACAACATGATCGCGTCGGGCAGCGACCCCCTCCGTTGCTGGCACCGCGCTCACCACGCCACACCGGAGGCGCCACACCGACTACCCCTCCCACTCCCATTCAGCCTGACCGGCTATGCGATGTGCCTGATCGTCGCGTGGAGCTGGTCGCAGACATGGCCGCTGGCCGGATTGGCCGCCACCGGATGGAGCCTCGGCTACCTCGCGTATGAATGGCTGCATCGGATGTATCATTTAGGCACACCACAGCACCGCATCTCACGAGCGCTGCGTCGCCACCACCTGATTCATCATTACGCCGAACCGGAACGGGCGTTCGGGATCACGACCCCGTTCTGGGACCTCTTCTTCTGGACCTGGCCCCGCCACCGTGCCCCATTGACCCTCGCCACCGAACAGAAAAAATGGTTAAGACGGTAACCAGGCAAGTCAAAATGCAAAATGCAAATATCAAAATGCAAAATGAATCGGACCACGTACGTCTGCGATTTTGCATTTTGCATTTTGCACTTTGCATTTTGACTTGCTCCCTTTGCCTTATGCATTTCCCGGCCCTGGCCGCCCCGCCGCCGCCAATTCGGCCGAACTTCTCGATGGAATACGTCGTCACCGTCCCGACCGATCCGTATAGCCCGATCGGCGTCGAGACGCGCTTGCAAGGGGGCAATGAAATCCAACACGTGGTGTGGAATTTCGGGGATCAAGTCCCCGAAGCCCTGACGGCATCGGGCGAAATCGTCCCGCAAGGGCCGGGCGCATGGCGTTGGACTCCGGCGCGGATCGACGGCACCGTCCGGTATCAAATCGCCCCGAACCACCGACGTAACGTGAAAGGGTTCGATAGCTATCGCGCGGCGACCTGGTTGCTGACCCGCACCAGCCAACTCTTCCCGCGCAAACGCTATCTCAGCGCCCACCCGATTCGCGGCATGAGCCGAGTCACCTTTCAACTCCCGCCCGATTGGCAAGTGGTCAGCGCGATGCCCGCACTCGCCGCGCGCCGGTTCGACGCCTTGCCGCGCGGGTCCAGCATCGCCGCGCCGTACGGCTGGTTATTGATGGGACAGCTCGACGTGGTGCAACTCACGATCGCCGACGTCGCCGTCACGCTCGCGACCCCGAAGGAACCGACGTTTGACCTTACACCATTGCGCGAAACATTGGTCCGCGCGCTGCCGCGCTATCAACGACTCTTCGGCCGCTTGCCGCCGACGCTGCTGGTGATCGCCGGCCCGGAACCGATGTGGCACGGCGGACTCTCCGGCGAGGATTCGTTGTACGTCAGCCAACACTTGCCGCTCGTCTCCGCCGATTACACACCGACATTGCTCCACGAACTCTTCCACGTGTTGCAAGGGTTCCGCAAATCCAGTGTCCGGGCGGATTGGGTCGTGGAGGGCTTGGCCGAATACTATTCGCTCCATTTCGCCCGCGCGCTCCATATGATCACGCGCGCGGAATTTGCGAAGGGCGTGGCCAAATTCGACCGCCAAGCCACGTGGCGCGCGAACTTTTCCACCTCGACCGATCAGAGAGTGTTGTACAACGCCGCGCCGCTGCTGTTGTTCTATTTCGACCAACTGATTCGCGAACACTCCGCAGATCAAAAATCGCTGCGCGATGTGGTGCATGCCGTGGCCACGGCGGACGAAATTTCCACCGTCGGATTCAAACAGGCGTTAGCGAAAGTGCTCCCGGCCCTCGATTGGGACCGCCTCTTCCAACGGCATGTCTTCGGCGGCGAACGGCCGGAGTATGAGAAGTATTTGGAGCGGCTGAAACAACCGCAAGCGCGATGAACGCACACCGCCCCAAGGGGCGGGGAATCCACCTCCCTCTCCCTTTGTGAGGGGGAGGCCACCGAGACTATCACTATCTTGAATCCTCCCCCTCACCCTGGCCCTCTCCCCAAAGGGAGAGGGAATAAAAAAACGCGACACGTTGCGCGGAATTCCACTTGGAGAGATTAATCACCATGCGCACGTTCCCATAACATTTGATACGTCGCCAGTCCGCATGCGACGCGTTCTGCCACGGAGAGCGATGCGGTGGGCACTCCGTCAAGCGCCTCCAATAACGGACGCAGGCCAATATTGTTCGCGAGTTGGATTTGCAATCCGGGCCGGCCGTTGAGTTCCAGCACCATTGGGCCGTGATCGCGATCGAACACGATATCGACGCCGAGATAGCCGAGCGGTACCGCATCGTAACAACGCGCGCTGATTTCCAGCAGTCGTGGCCAATGCGGCAATGCGTGTCCGGCGAGCGGCGCTTCGGTGTCGGGGTGGCGCCGGACTGCGAGGCCGCGATAGAGACCGTGCCGCGTGATGCCGGTCGTCAGATCGATCCCGACGCCGACGCCGCCGACGTGGAGATTAGCGCGTCCGGCGGAGCGCCGCGTCGGCAGGCGCAGCATCGCCAACAGCGGGATGCCGCGGATGACGAGAAAGCGGAGATCCGGCAATCCGGTGACCGCCAACGAGTCCAGCACCGGATCGAGATGCAAACGTTGTTCGACGATTGCGGTGTCGGAGCGTTCATCCAGCGAATAGACACCGTCAAGGATCGCGTCGACGTGGCGCACTAAATCGCGGATCCGCCAGCGCCGTCCGTGACTCAGTTGCAAGCCGTCCGCCGTGCGTTCGCAAATCACGATCCCGCCGCCGCCATAGCCGCGCGCCGGCTTCACGACAAATTCCGCGTGGGCCGCGACGACCGACTCGAGGCGACGCAACTCATACCGATGGTGGATGATGTCATAGGTCGCCGGCGTCGGGAGCGCGTGGGCGTTCAAGCGCGTCTTCGTCATTTCTTTTTCATCGACGAGCGGGAGTAATTCGATCGGATTGAGCGGAAAGAGATAGCGACCGTTGCGTCGATTCAGGCCTAACACGGTCTGCCGCACGTAGCGGAATTGCGCCCACCGACTGTGTTCGCGGTGGATCGTGGTCATGCGGCCCTGCCTACGCGATAATAGCGCCACAGTTCGACGACGCGTAGTCCCTTCCACAGCCCGATCACGCCGGAGGCCGCGATCGTGGCGACTAACAGTTCCGGATAGACGATCACCAGCGATTGCAATTCCAACCATTCGGTCAGCAGATAGCCGAGGATGCAGATCGCCAACGTGGAACCGGAGAGCGTCACCGCCTCGCGCCATCCGACTTCCATATGGGTGCGCGTGAAGTGCTCGATCATTCCGGCCATGATCACCATCGGAAAGACGCTGATGTCGACCAGCGGTCCCAACCCCCACCAAATGCCGACCATCGCCACCGCGAGCATCACCAGCGCGACCAGACCGATCAACAGCGCCATCCGCGCCACCAGGAACAGATGGACGCGCGTGAGCAGCAGTCGGAGCAGAATGCCAAGGCCGAGGATGGCCAGGAAGAGGAACGTTCCCCACACCAGGCCGGTGCGCAGGAACGCGACACACATAATAACCGGCGCAAAGGTGCCGAAGGTCTCGAAACCGAGGATGCCGCGATAACAGACGACGAGCAACGCGATCAACGGCAACACGAGCACGGTCGCCATCCCGTGCGGCGTAATGCCGGCGCGCGCGGCGCGCACCCAAGTGTCGCGCAAGAAGCGGCGCCACGCGGAAAATGCGACCGGCGTCGCAGCGGTGAAGGTGTGCAACGGCCAGCGGCCCTTCGCAGCGACTTCATCGATAGGAAACCCATTGAGGAAGTGATCGGCCACGAAGTCCCAGAACAAGTGCGTCTCTGCGGCGGTCGGCACGATATACAACGCCTTCGGATGGAATAATTCCACCAGAGCACTGCCGAAAAATTCGGCGACCGATGGGTACATCGCTCCATTCAAATAAATCGTCTTCTGCCGAAACACGCCGCGTCGCCCGGCTTGGCTCATGATCGCGGAGAGACAGGCGTCGTCGCGCGTCTGGATCACCAGCACATCCGCCTCGCGGACTAAGCGATCGTGGCTTTTAATGACGTCTTCAATGAATTCGCCGCGGAACAGCCGCGACTCGTACGGCGCGATCAGAAACGAGACCTTCACTTGTTCGCTGCCGGCGAGGGCCGTCAGTTTTTCCGTGAGGGATGGCGGGATTTCGCGATCGGCGATCCAGACGATCGACGCGACCGGCGCAGTCATCTCTTTTTCGTTCGACGCCAGCCGCGTAATGGAGCGATCGTCCGGCTCCGCCAGCGATTCACGGAAGGCTTGTGTCGCTTCTTCCGCCGACGTCTGCGTCACCAGAAATTCATAATCGAAATCGATCGCGGCGGTGTGCCGCATCAGGACTAGATCGCCGCGGAACAACGCCAAGAAACGATTCGGGAGCCGACCGAAATAGCCGCGCGTCGGATCGAGCGGGATCCATTCCACGACGCCGCGTGCCTGCGCATCTGCGGCGGGGCGCACCGGCACTTCGACCCAATAGGTGTAGCGCTTGCGCCGCTTCAAATCCTTCAGCACCAGTCCGCCGACCATCCGCGCCGGAATCCCGCGGGCGCGCAGCAACGTCGTCAACAAGCGCGCCTTGCCGGCCGCGTCGCCGCGGCGATCGGCCAAGACGCGCGCGGCGTCGAGCGGGACGGCCGTGTACGAGACGCGTTCGATCGCGTTCGCCACGAAGTCGAACAAGGCGCGCGTCCCTTCTAATGTGGCGCCGTGGCGGCCGGCCACGGTCTGGGCCGTTGCGCGCAGCTGCGGATCGTTCACTTGCAAGCGCGGTTCGACAGCCAACCACTCGGTCAATTCCGTCGCGATCGCGGCGTCGAGCGGCACCGGCTCGCGCGCCCCGTCGATCCGCGCGGTGACATCGAGAAAGATCTGATCTTTGTCGCGACTCGGCAACGCCCGAGACCATTGGCCGAGCAGATTCGCTCCGTCGAGCAGTTCGCGATACTGGAGCGGTTCGGCAAAAAAGGAGCGGCGCAAGATCGTTTGGCGTTCATCCGACAGCGGGAGAAAGACCCGGACGCGTTTCGTCCGATCCGCCTCGCCGAGCGTGACATGCAACCGCAGATCCCAATACAACGGACCGGACACGGCGACCACGGCCTGTTCATCGGTCTCGTCGGGCGTTCCTTGATCCGGCACCGCCTCGACCGTGACGCCGACTTCCGTGACCGCGACATCCTTCGCACGGCCCGCGCCGCCGCAGATCCCGAGCAGGCCCGCCAAGACGCCAATCCGAATGCCCCACGATCCCCATGACATGGCCGCGCATCATGCTGGATCGCCACGCCGACTGCAAATTGTAATTACTGATTCAAGGCGCGGTCCGGCCGAATGGTATACACACGGCACAACGGCTCGTTAAACACACGATACACGCCGGGCTCGCGATCGAACTGTCGCAAAAACGGTTGATGCTCGTCGGTATCGGTAAAGACATAGTGCGCTCGGAATGCCTGCACGATGCGCGGGGCATACGGGCCGGCCGCCTCGCCGCGCGTGATGGCGACATACTCCTGATAGAGGGCGGCGTCGTAGCGCTGCATGAAATAGGGATCGAGCCCGACGACGTAGCGGAGCTGCGGGGCGCGAAAATAGAGGACCGGAAAGTCATCCCAATCCGTCGGAAAAATCAACGCACCTGCGGGGAGATGACGATCCAACCACTCACCGGCGCGCAAGTAACACTGATATTTCTCATCGGGCTGGTTGGTCGCGCAAAACCGCGTGGCCACCATCCCAGCGCCGCTCACCGCCACAACGGCGATGAGTCCAGAGAGGCGACGTCGACCCACCACCGAACAGCGCTCCCAGACGAGACGATGGTACGCCGCCAACCCCAACAGCAGGATGGGCACCGCAAAATCGACCATGCGACGATAGCGGGCGAACAGACCAACAAACGCAATGCCGAGCAGCAACAGAAACACGCGCTCTGTCCCGGACTGCTCGGCATTCCGCTTGCGGACCAGTGTGGAGGCCACCAACAGCACGAGACCCGTCACGACCAGCGGGCAACTCCCGACGATCATGTCCCACGCATTGGCCGGATGCCATTCGGCCGAGATCGGGATACTCCCCAATGGGGCCAGGCTGCGCCGCAGATTAAAAAAGTACGACGCAAAGTTCTCGGGGAAATAGGGATTCAGGATGCTGCCGCAGAGGAAGCCGGCCACGATCGACCGAAGGCCGATCCAGTCCCAGCGGTCCTGGGTACAGCGGACACTGAACCACCAGAGGCCCGTAACCAGTCCCACTAATAAGAATGAATCGTAGAGCCAAACGTTAACCCAGACCGCGACGAACAAGAGCCAATACCGTTGCCGCAGCAGCGCAACAACCACAATCAAAAGGATCGCCGTGGCCAGTGACAGACCGCGCGCCATCTGCATCCGAAAGAGGAAGTCCGATGCCCCGGCGCAAAATAGCAGCACCCAACACCACCGCATGCGTGCCTGCAGCTGCGTCAACGCCCAACAAAAAACCAACGCAGCAAGGGCGGCAAAGCAGGCGGCTTCCAACTTTGCGCCCACGCGGATATCGGGCAGCAGCGCAAAGGGGATCGAGGCCACGTGAAAAAGCCAGTGATGGTCGCGATACGCCTCGCCCCAGATCGTATACGCGAGCTCTGGCAGCTGACGGGGAATGCCGCGCTCGAGCAGCGACCGGCTGAGTTGGATATGAAAATGTCCGTCGTTCCCGATCAGCCGCGCGGTGGCAAATTGTGTCAGGAGGTAAAACGCACTGACAGCCGCGATCGCGACCACCCAGCACAGCACCCGTTGACGGCGCACCATGAGCGGGATCAGAGCGTGTCGCGCAGTTGCGCACAGTCGCCGGCGTTGTTCACCGCGGTCTGCAGCGCAGTGAGGCGATCCGGCGTCATCGTGGCGAAGGCCTCGTCGGCGGCACAGAGCGCGACAAAGGCGTCACGATTATTGAAGGCCTTCAGATGCCACGCCGTCAGCGGCGCACTGGCGCGGTCACACAATACGACCAATTTGTCGGCATAGGTCCGACAAATGCCGTCGACGGCCGGTTCGACGGCCACGCGTTTTGCGCTATTCGCGCCGCTGATGCTGAGGTTCGCATTACTGTTGGCGTTGGAATTACCGTTCTCGTTCGAGTTGCTGTTACTGTTGGAATTATCGTTCATGTTGGAATTGGAGTTACTATTGCTGTTCGAATTGCTGTTACTATTGCTGTTGGAATTCGAGTTGCTGTTCGTATTCGTGTTGCTGTTGGTGTTGGAGTTATTGTTACTGCTGGTGTTGGTAAGGCTCGTTCCGCAGGCGGCAGCGACCAACCCCATCACGACGACTGCACAGCAAGCCACTCGTAAGTTCCGCATATTCCTCCCAATCACTTCGGTAAACGAGCCACTGACACATGAATGACATTGCACCAAACGCGGCTGAGCTGTTACTTGCAGCATGATGGAGAGTCAATCACAAACCGCGTCCACAGCGCCGCGACATCGGCGCCGCGGGATCATCTCATTGCTCTTGATCGGCAGTTATATCGTCCTGATGCTCGCCTTTCATAAGAAGCTGCGACCGGATCAGATCTTCCTGATATTAGCCTTCGTCGCGCTGCTGTTGTGGGGAAAGACCGGCGGGCGGCGCTTTATCATCGATTGGGCCCCATTTACTTTTTTCCTGATCGCCTACGATGGCATGCGCGGATTGGCTGATTATCTGGCGCCGCACATCCAAATACGCCTGCCATTTCTCATGGAGCAATGGTGTTTCGGATGGCTGACCGGCGGCCAACCGATTCCCTTTCTCTTGCAGTGGTGGCGTCAGTCGCTTGGGTCTTCATGGATATCGCAGCTCTGCAGTGTGGTCAGCGGATTGATGTACTCGATCCACTTTGTGGCGCCCTTCCTTTTTGCGTGGATCGTGTGGTACGTGGACCGCGATCGTGCGGGATTTTATCGATTCGCGTACTCACTCACGCTCCTGAACGTGCTGGCACTCATCACCTTCTACCTCTTCCCGGCGGCGCCGCCGTGGTATGTCTGGAAATATCATTTTGCCACTCCCAATCTCGCGGCCTTCAATCACGGAGATCCGGGGGGCTTGATCCATCTCGACGCCCTACTCCGGGTGCCGATCTTTTCCTCTATTTATAATGATCTGAATCCCAATGCCTTTGCGGCCGTGCCTTCATTGCACGGATCCTATCCGCTGATGATCGTCGCGCACGCCTGGTCTCGCTGGAAACATGCAACTGCGCATCTCGCAATGATCATCTATGTGGCGACCACGTGGTTTGCGGCCTGCTATTTGAATCATCACTACGTGATCGATCTGGTCATCGGCGCAACGTACGTCTTCATGGCCATCACGCTGTATCGGCGCGTTCTCGGCCCCCATTGTGTGGAACGCTGGATTCGTGAGCCTGCGACGATCCCGACACCCAGTCCCGCGTCATCCTGCTGAGATCACCCACCTCCGCCACCCGCCACCCGCTTATCCCCTTGCCCACTATTTCACGTTGGACTAGGGGTGGTCGCGTTTTTCCAATCCCACGCATTTCATTTGCAGGAGGCCCCGATGGTGAAAAATTATATCAATGCGGAATGGGTCGCGAGTACGGCGACTGCCAGCACCGACGTGATCAATCCGGCGACCGGCGAACTGCTGGATCGTTGCCCGGTCGGTGGCGCGGCCGACGTCGAGACTGCCGTGCAAGCGGCTGCGGCGGCCTTTCCGGCGTGGCGGCGGGTCCCGGTGATCGAACGCGTGCAACCGCTCTTCAAATTGAAGGCGTTGATGCAGACGCACCTCGAAGAACTCGCGCGACAAGTCACGATCGAGCACGGCAAGACATTGGCCGAGGCGCTCGGCAGCGTGAAGCGCGGCATCCAAATGCTCGAGACCGCGTGCGGTATGCCGAGTCTGATGATGGGCGAATTTTCCGAAGACATCGCGGTCGGGATCGATTCGCAGGCCGTCCGCACCCCGATGGGCGTCTTTGCCGCGATCGCGCCGTTTAATTTCCCCGCGATGGTCCCGTTCTGGTTCTGGCCGTTCGCCGTCGCGGCCGGCAATACGTTCGTGCTGAAGCCGAGCGAGCGCGTGCCGCTCAGCCAACAACGCATCTTTGCGTTGATCGAGCAATGCGGATTTCCTAAAGGCGTCATCAATATGGTGAACGGCGGGAAGGACGTCGTGAATGCGTTGCTGGCGCATCCGCAGATCATTGGCGTCAGCTTTGTCGGCTCGACGCCGGTCGCGAAACACGTCTACACCACCGGGACGGCCCATTTGAAGCGCGTGCAAGCGCTCGGCGGCGCGAAAAATTTCATGGTCGCGCTGCCGGACGCGCCACTCGACGCCTCCGCGCGGACGGCGTTCGAATCGATCACTGGTTGTGCGGGTGAGCGCTGTCTGGCCGGTTCGGTCATCCTCTGCGTCGGCGCTGACACGTACGCCGCGTTTCAAAAACGACTCATCCCGATCGCAACCGACACCAACATCGGCAACGGCCTCGATCCGAATGTCCAGATGGGACCGCTCATCTCGCAGGCCGCGAAGGATCGCGTGAAGGGACTGATTCAATCCGCCGTGGATGACGGCGCGGAACTCTTAGTGGATGGGCGGAAGAATGTGGACCAGGTGCCGGGCTATTTCCTGCGACCGACGCTGATCGGCAAGGTCACGCCGAATATGCGCGTCGCACAAGAAGAGATCTTCGGGCCCGTCGTGCTGCTCGCGCAAGTGGCCACGATGCAAGAAGCGATTCAGTGGATCAACCGCTCGCCGTACGCCAACACGACCACGCTCTTCACGGCCAGCGGCGCGGCCGCGCGCGCGTTCTGTTACGAAGTTGCGCCGTCGATGATCGGGATCAATATCGGCGTCCCGGCCCCGATGGCCTTTTTCTCATTCGGCGGCAGCAAAGAATCGTTCTTCGGCGACGTGAAGGCCCACGGCAACGCCTGCATCAATTTCTTCACCGACACCAAAGTCACGATCACGCGGTGGGAGAAGGATGGGAGTATTTGGTGATATCGTATCCATCTCTAGGGCGTGTTTGCAAAATGTTACAGAGCGATACCGGGCTGCCGCATGAGCATTGCTCACGACGGGGGCCGGGAGGCTGGGCCCGGTGCACCCGGGGTACGCTATCGCGGCGCCATCGAGGCGCCGCGCGCTCGCCCTCGCCGTTTTCGTCGTTAGATTGCGCAAGGAGAAAACGGCTCCGAGAGCCCCCGGGTGCACCGGGCCCAGCCTCCCGGCACGTAACCATCACACGCTGTATTGTACAGGTATCCGCAATTCTGCCCCGTGCAACCGTTAGCGTTGTCGCGATTGAAGTCCCACACTATAGGGGGCGGGTTTGCAAAATTTCTGAACGCCTGCGGGTGACCGGGGGGAGGGGGTGCGGGCCGTGGGGGCAAACGGGCGTGCGCACCGTGGTGTGGCTGGCCAACTGGGATGATCCGGTGACGACGGCGAGCGCGCGCCAGCACCAGCTCTCACGTTGCAGGGCAAGCCGGCCCCCACGGCCCGCACCCCATCCCCCCGAGCAGGACCCGCAAACCTTAATCGATTTTGCAAGCACGCTCTCAGGAGATCCTTATGAATACACTACTCATTAAGAACGGCACGGTCGTGACGGTCGGCGCCACGCAAGTGGCCGATGTCTTCATTGCCGGCGAGACCGTCCAGGCCGTCGGACGCGATCTTTCGTACACCGCCGACCGCACCATCGACGCGACCGGCTGTTATGTCGTCCCGGGCGGCATCGACCCGCATGTCCATATGCAGATCCCGTTCATGGGCACGCACTCCAGCGACAATTTCGAGACCGGCACGTTGGCGGCGTTGCATGGCGGCACCACGACGATCATCGATTTCGCCATCCAGACCCAAGGCGACACGCTCACCAACACCTGGAACCAATGGTACGAATGGGCCAACGGACACGCGGTCGGCGATTACTCGTTCCATCTGGCCGTCACCGACTTCAACGACAAGACCTGCGCGGAATTACCGGACCTGATCGAAAAACGCGGCGTCACGTCGTTTAAGACCTTCATGGCGTACAAAGGCGCGCTGATGATCGACGACCGCCAAATGGTCGCGCTGATGCACGAGCTAAAGCGCTTAGGCGGATTGCTGACCGTCCACGCGGAACATGGCGATATGATCGACAGCTTGATCGCACAGCATCGTGCGGCGGGACATACCGCACCGCGCTACCATGCCGCATCGCACCCCGAATTGGCGGAGACCGAGGCGTCGGGACGGATCCTCGATTTGGGCCTGGCATGCGATCAAGCGGTCTACATCGTCCATATGACTTGCGAAGGCGCGCTGAATCGCCTCCGCAACGCACTGTATCGCAATCAAGTGGGACTGGCGGAAACGTGTATTCAATATCTGCTGCTGGATGACTCGCTGTACGAACGCGAGGGCTTCGACGGCGCCAAATGGGTGATGAGTCCACCGCTGCGCCAACCGAAAGACCAAGCCGCACTGTGGGCCGGCATTAATCAAGGTTTGATCCGCGTCGTCGCAACAGATCATTGCCCGTTCACGCTGGCGCAAAAACGGATGGGCGAGAGCGATTTCTCGAAGATTCCGAATGGCCATCCGGCCGTGGAACACCGGATGGAACTCCTCTTCTCCGAAGGCGTCCAGCAGAACCGGATCTCGCTTAGCAAATTCGTGGAAGTCACTTCCACTAACGCCGCCAAGATCTTCGGCCTGTATCCGCGGAAAGGCACGATCGCCGTCGGCTCGGACGCCGACATCACGATCATCGATCCGACCCAGCAGCACACGCTCTCCGCGGCGACGCATCATATGAACGTCGACTATTCCGCGTATGAAGGCTGGAAAGTGAACGGCAAGTGCCGCACCACGATCCTGCGCGGCCAGGTGGCCGTGGAGGACGGGCAGGCCCACGTCGGCAAAGGCCACGGTCAATATTTGAAACGCGCACGTTTCACGAGCCCGAATCAACTCTAACCGTAAAGGAGCCCGTTATGCCACGCATCGTCAAAGCCGGAGTCATCCAACTCGCCAATCAACTCGACACCAACGCCAGTTGTGAAGCGCATCGCAACGCGATGATCGAGGCCCATCTGCCGTTCATTCAACAAGCGGCCGCCCAAGGCGTGCAGATGCTCTGCTTCCAAGAGGTCTTTACCGGACCGTACTTTTGTCCGTCTCAAGACACCAAGTGGTACGGACTCGCCGAAGCGATCCCCGACGGACCGACCACGCGCCAAATGTGCGCGATCGCGAAACAGCACCGCATGGTCATCGTGGTCCCGATCTACGAACAGGAACTGACTGGCGTTTACTACAACACCGCCGCGGTGATCGACGCCGATGGCACGTATTTGGGCAAATATCGCAAACATCACATCCCGCAAGTCGCGGGCTTTTGGGAAAAGTTCTTCTTCAAACCGGGCAATCTCGGCTTTCCAGTCTTCACCACCGCGTACGGCAAAGTCGGCGTCTATATCTGCTACGACCGCCACTTCCCAGAAGGCGCGCGCTGCCTCGGATTGAACGGCGCCGAAGTGGTGTTCAATCCGTCCGCCACGGTCGCGGGACTGTCGCAACATTTATGGCAGCTCGAACAACCGGCGCACGCGGTGGCCAACGGTTATTTCATCGCGGCCATTAATCGCGTCGGCACCGAGGCGCCATGGAACATCGGCGAGTTCTACGGCTCGTCGTACTTTGCCAGCCCGCGCGGCAAGATCTTGGCGCAGGCCTCGCGCGAACGGAACGAACTGTTGGTCTGCGACCTCGACTTGGACGAGATCACCGAGGTCCGCAATCAGTGGCAATTCTATCGCGACCGCCGCCCCGAGGCGTATCAACCGCTCGCGACACTGTAACGGAAACCGGACATCGAACAACGGAGCCCCCCATGAACGCCTCGCCTTCAAATGATGAGTTGATCGCATTCCGCGCCCGGCATTTCATCCCGACCGCGTATTTGTATCACAAAGAACCGATCCAGCTGACGAAAGCGAAAGGCGTCTACGTCTGGGATCAAACCGGCAAGCAGTACCTCGACGCGATCGGCGGCATCGTCTCGATCTCGGCCGGACACAATCATCCGCGTATCCAACAGGCGATGCGGGAAATGCTCGACGCCGACGAGTTACAGCATACGAGTCTCCTGTATTTGACGAAATACCCGGTCGAGTTGGCGAAGGCGTTATTGGCCGAAGCGCCCGCAGGATTCGAAAAAGTCGCGCTCACCAACTCCGGTTCCGAAGCCAACGAATTCGCGTTCATGGCTGCGCGACACGCCACCGGCGAGACGATCGTGATGAACTTGCGGCACGGATATCATGGCGGCACGTCGGGCGTGTTGGCCCACTGCGGCCACGCGAATTGGCGCTTCCGCAGCCAACCGAACACGAACGCCACGTCGGCGCTCGAACCGAACTGTTACCGTTGTCCGTTCGGCAAGAAGCCCGATAGCTGCGCGTTGGAGTGCGCGCAAAATGTCGAGACCACGATCCAGACCACGACGCATGGCAAAATAGCCGCGTTCATCGCCGAACCCGTCATGGGTGTCGGCGGCTTCGTCACCCCGCCGAAGGCGTATTTCGACGCCGTCACGCGGATCGTCCACAACTACGGCGGCGTCTACATCAGCGATGAAGTCCAGACCGGCGTCGGCCGCTGCGGCGGGAATTTCTTCCTGACTAAAGAACTCGGTATCGACGCCGACGTGATCACGCTGGCCAAAGGCTTGGGCAACGGCGCGGCGATCGGCGCAGTCGTCACGAAACCTGCGGTCGTGCAAGCGATGGCGGGGAAATTGTACTTCAACACCTTCGGCGGCGATCCGTACCAAACGCGCCAAGCCAAAGTGAATATGGACATCATTCAAGAAGAGGGCCTGATCGCCAACGCCCGCGTAATGGGCACACGGCTGATGCAAGGCCTGCGCGACCTCATGGCCGACGCGCCGCTGATCGGCGACGTGCGCGGACGCGGCTTGTTGATCGGCGTGGAATTAGTGAAGGATCGCACCACCAAAGAATACGCCACGGAAGCGACTGCGCAAGTCATGGACTTGTGCAAAGAGCGCGGCCTGCTGCTCGGCAAAGGCGGCCTGTTCGGCAACGTGTTGCGGATCGCCCCGCCGCTATCAATCACGGCCACGCACGTCGATTTCATACTCAAGACCATCGCAGAAGCGCTGCACACCACGGCGCACGCGGCTTAGGAGCTGTTTACCAATGTTGCATAGCCATACTGCGCGGTCGCATCATCATTGCTTACGACGGGGGCCGGGAGGCCGGACCCGGCACACCCGGGGTACGCTATCGCGGCGCCATCGAGGCGCCGCGCGCTCGCCCTCGCCGTTTTCGTCATTAGATAACGCAAGGAGAAAACGGCTCCGAGAGCCCCTGGGAGCCCCTGGCCCCTCCGCCCGGCAAGAGCATGGACAGTCCCGGCAGTCGGTCATCAGATTTGCAAACACGCTCGATCACAC